>CALCGM010000555.1 GCA_937900985.1 uncultured Planctomycetaceae bacterium
CATCCGGCTGGCCCACAAGCGGGCTCCTTCCCGCCTGACCACAACCCAGCTCGACCCGGTGACGGGCCACATTACCTACCCGCTCGTGCTCACCGACAGCGATTTCGACCCCTACCGTGAAAACGTGGATCGCCTCTTCGCTGAGCGCGCCTCGTCTGGCGGCAGCGTCTCCTACGACCAGCTCCAAGAGATTCAGCAGGCGGTCAACGACTTCGCCGACGCTCTCAAGCAGCGGGTCGACAAGTACGCCGCAGGCGACTACGGCACGGCGAGGACCTTCCTCACGAGCCTGGCTCACGAGGCCCGGTTCCCCGGTTCGTGATCGGTCGCTAGCGGCTGTGGCTCCCGCCCACCACGAATGCTGCAGCCAGGACGTCAAAATGGATTCATGAGCGAGGCTCCCCGAAAGGGGAGCCTTTGCTTTTCCCGTTTTGCTTTTGGCGGGGCTGTCTACAATCCTCCGGCGGATGTCTGGCCAGTACACGATGACGCCCGCGATTCCGGCACACCGTGTCGAGATTTCGTCCCTGCGGCCTCTGTTGCCGCGTGCTGGCTCCACAAGGAGAGAACCTGATGCGAGCGCTTGTTACCGGTGCCACGGGCTTTGTGGGCCCCCGCCTTCTTCGCCTGCTGGACGATCCGGTTGTGCTCACCCGCCGTCCTGAGCGGGCAAGGGACGCGATCGGCACGCTCGCCAGTCGGATCCACGCCTGGGATCCGATGCAGGGGCCACCTCCAGCGGAAGCCTTCGACGGGATCGACACCGTCTTTCACCTCGCCGGGGAGTCGGTTGCCGAGGGGCGTTGGAACGCAGCACAAAAGGCGCGGATTCGCGACAGCCGTGTGGTGGGAACGCGGCATCTCGTGCAGGGGATCGCAGCACTCGACACGCGGCCGGCGACGCTCGTCTCGGCGTCGGCCGTTGGCTACTACGGCGATCGCGGCGATGCCGAACTGACGGAGACCGCGCCGCCTGCCAAAGATTTCCTTGCCGGCGTGTGCGTCGAGTGGGAGGCCGAGGCGATGGCGGCGGAGGCGAGCGGCGTGCGAGTGGTGACCGCCCGCACGGGCATTGCCTTGGGGGCCGGTGGCGGAGCGCTGGGCCGGATGCTCACCCCGTTCAAGATGGGCGCGGGTGGTCCTCTCGGCAACGGTAAGCAGTGGATGCCGTGGATCCACGTCGCCGATCTCGCCAGCCTCTACATGCACGCCGCCACAACGCCGTCACTCCGAGGGCCGATGAACGCTGTTGCCCCAAACCCTGTGCGAAACAGCGAGTTCACCAAGGCCCTGGCGGCTGCTGTGGGCCGGCCGGCATTGGTGCCAGTGCCCTATTTTGGTCTCCGGCTGGCCTTTGGTGAGTTTGCTCAGGTGCTCTTCCATTCCCAGCGGGTGCTGCCGAAGGTAGCGCTCGAGAGTGGCTTCAGCTTCCGCTATCCCGGCATCACCGAGGCCTTGGCCGAGATCATGGGCACCAAGGCGACGGCGGCCTGAGCCGCCGGCTCGCCCTCGTTCGCTCACCTGTCGCAGCTCGGCAGCGGCTTCAGTTACGGGTGGGCGGCCCGGGTGAGCCGATCGTGAATCGCCTGCCAGGCCTCTTCCTGCGGAGGCCGCTCGACGATGATGCGGTCGACGCCCGCCGCGTCGAACTGATGAAGCGCGGCATACAGGCTGCGGGCGTAGCTGTCTGCCTCGCGGGGAAGATCGATGCGATGGAGCCTGCCTGAGCGAGCCCCGTCGGCCGGCCCCCCCGCATCGAAGCCGCCGCAGGTGAGCCAGCCGATCTGCTCTCCCCGCTGGAGCCATTGGCCAACCCGCTCCCCGCTGGCAGCCACAACCTCGAGCGGGGCCTGGGGGGCGTAGTGTTTTGGGAGCAGGCCTGGCGAGCGGCTGGTCGGCGTCGTGCTGCCTGGTCCTGCCACCCTGCGGTCGAGCGTGGACTCAAGCGCGGAACGCGAAACGGGGCCGGGCCGGAGCACCCGCGGCCGTTCGTCGGAGAGATCGACCACGGTCGACTCGATGCCGCGAGCGCAGCTGCCGCCATCGAGAATCAGATCGACCGCATCCCCCAGGCTGGCAGCCACGTGTGCTGCTGTGGTTGGTGAAATCGCTCCGGAGCGGTTTGCGCTCGGGGCGGCCAGCGGCCTGCCGAGGATCCGCAGCAGGCTGGCGGTGACCGGATGCT
>CALCGM010000556.1 GCA_937900985.1 uncultured Planctomycetaceae bacterium
ATGCCACCGACCGACTCACCGCAGCCCGGTTCTGACCGAGCCACCGGTGGCGGTGGTTCACCCGCCACAGGCTCTCACGCAGGACTGGAGTCGCTGCTCACCAGCTGGATCGGCCTCGACAGCTCAACGCTGGGGACCGCCTCGCTCGGCCGCGCGTTTCAGCGCCGGCTTGAGGCCACGGGGCTCACCAGCCTCGACGCACTGCGAGCGGCCGTGGAAAACGACCTTCGGGAGCGGGACCTCCTGGTGGAAGAGGTTGTCGTCTCCGAGAGCTGGTTTTTCCGAGACGAGCAGACGTTTTCGTTTCTCGAATCGTTTGTCCGCACGCTCGCGGCGATGCCCGGCCGGCGTCCGGTGCGGATCCTCAGCGTGCCGTGCGCCTGCGGCGAGGAGCCCTACTCGATTGCCATGCGGCTCTTCGACGCGGGGCTGCCGGCGGAGGCTTTTTCCATCGACGCCTTCGACGTGAGCCATGCCTGCCTCGAACGAGCACGAACAGGCGGCTACTCGGCCAACGCCTTTCGCAATGCCGACCAGGATTTCCGCCGTCGTTGGTTCCACGAAGAAGGACGGCGGTCGGTGATCGCCCCCGCGATTCGCAGGCAGGTTCGTTTTGCCTGGGGCAACCTGCTCGATCCGGGGTTTGCCGCGGGGGCGGCAGCCTACGACCTGATCTTCTGCCGCAACCTCCTGATCTACCTCACGCCGCCCGCTCGCCAGCAGGTCGAACGCACGCTCGACCGCCTGCTTGCCCCCGATGGCGGCCTCGTGCTCGGCGCAGCCGAACCGCCGATCATGCGAGGCGGCTGGCTCCCGGCGGGGGCGTCGTCGATGTTTGCCCTCCGACGCCGAACGCACGCTCCCGTCACTGGAGGCACCCTCCAGACCAACACCAGCCGAGAGCAGCAAGGCCGCTTGGCCGAACTGCCGCGGCCCGCGACCGCTGGCTTCCGCTCAACGCCCCCCCCGCTGGGCCCCACTCCGAAGCCCCGCCCGCAGTCCGACAAGCCACTCGTCGCCAAGCCTCCCTCCGAGGCCTCCGCCTCCGCCCTCGCCTCTCTGCTCGACAAGGCGGGCGAACTGGCCAACGCCAGTCGCCACAGCGACGCCATCGCCCTCTGCGAGGCGCACGTCCGCGATGCAGGCCCGACCCCAGATCTGTTTTTCCTGCTGGGCACCCTGTACCAGGCCCACGGTGATCCCGACCGTGCGGAAAGCTGCTTCCACAAAACGCTCTATCTTGATCCGATGCATGAGGAGGCAGCCCTGGCCCTGGCCCTGCTGGCAGGCTGTCGGGGTGACGAGCGCATGGCAGAGTCGTACCGCGAGACGGCCACCCGAATCTTCTCTCGAAAGGCTGCGCGATGAACACGTCCGGAGCATCCGGCTCTCGTCAGCACAGCCTGATCGGGACGGCGGCCCACGAGCGAAGGCACATCGAGCCTCCGATGGCCGAATGCTGGTCGAAGATCGGCGTGGCGGGAGATCGCAGCTGCCCCGAACTCGAAGGCTTCATCCACTGCCGCAACTGCCCGGTACTGGCCGAAGCAGCCCGCAGTTTCTTCGATCGGGAGCCGCCGGAAGGCTACCTGGAAACCTGGAGCGAAATCCTCCAAACCCCCGAGGAGGAAACCGAGTCGGATGCGGTGAGCATGCTGATCTTCCGCGTTGGCACGGAGTGGCTGTCGCTGGCAACTCCGCTGCTTGTCGAGGTCACCGAGATGAAGCCCCTGCACACCATTCCGCATCGCCGCGGCGGCGTGCTGGAGGGAATCGTCAACATTCGTGGACAGCTCCAGCTCTGCGTGTCGCTGATGCGGCTGCTGGGCATCGATGCCGAACCGAAACTGGCCGTGCCCCAGGAACCGCTGTCGCCACTCCTCGGCGACACCTCGACCAAGCGGCTGCTGGTGATTGAAGATGGGGAAGAGCGGTGGGTCGTTGCCGTCGATGAGGTGGCTGGCGTCCATGCGGTGCCTCGGTCGCTCCTGCGAAGCGTCCCTGCCACGGTTGGGCAGGCAGGCAGTCGCCACGCCGAGGCACTTGTCGACTGGCGCGACACCGTCGTGGGCTTTCTCGACGGCGACCGGCTGATCGAGCACCTCCGCGCAGAACTTTCGGCCTAGGAGGGCGGACGATGGCGGACGACCTGAGCGGATTCTCGATGCTCGAGCTGTTTCGGCTGGAGGCAGAAAGCCAAACGGCCATCCTGTCCACGGGCATCCTTGCCGTCGAGGAAACACAACGCTCGCCCGAAACCATTGAAGCGATGATGCGAGCTGCTCATTCACTCAAAGGGGCGGCGAGGATTGTTGGTCTCGAACCAGCGGTGCACG
>CALCGM010000557.1 GCA_937900985.1 uncultured Planctomycetaceae bacterium
AGCTCCAGCGGCGTCAAAGACCTGCCGGAAGTGCTGCCCTTGTCGGTGGTCAACCACATAGAGCATGCGGTCGGGCTTCCAGTTGGCCATCCGCCAGCGGATCGTGGCCAGGTCAGTGGTGGCATAGAGAAAGGCTCCGTCTGCCTTACGGATCAGCAGCGGCGGCTTGTCTGGGCCGTCGGTGAAGATGCCGATGGCGCCACGGCTTTCGCGGGCGAGGCCCCTGGCGAGCAGCTCGCCGACCACCTCACCAAGCACCGGCTGGTAGAAGCTCTCGCCAAGGGTGTGGTCGAAGGAGACATGCAGGCGGGCGTAGATGCGGTCGATCTCGGCCTGACAGACCGGCATGAACGACTCCCAGAGGCGTCGGTTTTCCGGATCCCCCTCGTGGAGCTTGGCCGTCTCTTGCAGCACCTCCCGGCCGAGGTCTGGGTGCTCGGCGGCGAGGCGAGCGGCCTCGGCATCGCCCGCCAGTTCGTCGTCCTTGGCATCGGCGGCCTTCCGCACCAGCCGGTAGAGGCGGCCGAGCTCGGCGGTGGGGTCCGCGGCGTAGGCGGCATCGTCGCGGCAGTGCTTCCAGCCCCAGAGGATCATCCCAAACTGCGTGCCCCAGTCACCGAGATGGTTGTCGGTGATCACGGCGTGGCCGCGGAAACGGAGAATCCTGGCCAGGGCGTCGCCGATCACCGTGGAGCGGATGTGGCCCACGTGCATCGGCTTGGCCACGTTGGGGGAGGAGTAGTCGATGACGATCGTCTGGGGCTGCTCCACCGGGGGCACGCCCAGCCGCGGATCGGCCATCGCCTCAGCCACAAGCCGCCCCAGGGCCGCATCCCGCACGGTGAGGTTGATGAAGCCGGGGCCAACGGGATCGCCAGGGGGATCGAAAAACTCGCCGGCATCGAGCCGGGCGATGATCGCTGCGGCGACCTGGCGTGGAGGCTTTCCCGCCTGCTTGGCCAGCGGCATCGCGACGGTTGCTGAGTAGTCACCAAACTTCGCATTGGCCGTGGCCCGCACCATGTCGCCGACTGGAAGGTCGACGGCAGCTGGAATCTCTCCGGCAGCGGAGGCATCGGCGACGGCAGCGGCAACAAGACGACGAAGTTCTTGGCGGAGGTGCATGACAGGTGGAAGCCCATAGGGAGCGGATGGCCGGCAGGCGTCGTGAGCCGGCGAGGCACGAAAACAACAGAGGAGCGGAGCTCACTCAGGCGATGCCGGGAGCTGCTCGCCCGCGTCGCCAGCTGCCGTCTGGATGATCTCCCGCTGGGGGATCGAATCGGGCAGGGGCACGCGACCGGCGTCGCTCCACAGCCCTTCGAGGTCCCAAAACTCGCGGGCCTCCGCATCGAGCAGGTGCACCACCACGTCGCCGTAATCGAGCACGATCCAGCGGCCCTCCTCGTAGCCCTCGCTGCCCCGCTTGAGATCCCCAAACTGCTGCTTGAGCACCAGTTCGATCTCGTCGGCCATCGCGTGAATCTGCCGACGGCTCGTGCCGGTGGCGATCACGAAGTAGTCGAAAACGGGCGTCAGTTTCCGCAGGTCGAGGAGGACGAGGTCGGTTCCTCGGGTTTCAGCGGCCACGCGAGCGGCGGTGATCGCCCGCGGAAGCCCCTGGTCGTTGGCGGAATCGGGCGGGGGGCTCTTCTCGGGGCTCGTCACGCGGGTCTCGTAGCTCGGGGCGGTCGGGGGCAGAGAGGGCTCTGCATCGTTCACTCCCCATCATGGTAACGAGCAAAAGCGGTCACGGAATCCTCGCCGGCCGCAGGCGCGTGCCAAGCCCTCAACGGGCAACCGCCTTTTCGCACGCAAGCCCAATGCCCTCGAGCACGAGGTCGGGCATTTCCTTGGCGGCAGAAAACTCATCCCGCACGGCCGACCGCCAGCCGCCTGTGAGCACCACCTCAGCGTCGCCTCCCAGGGCCTTGCGGGCCTCGGCTACCAGCCGTGCGACAGCTCCCCGAAAGCCCCAGCCGATGCCAACGGCAATCGCCTCAGCGGTCGCCCTGCCGGGCATAGCGGGCGGCAGGCCATGCTCAAGGGCTGCAATCTGCGGCAGCTTGCTCGTGCCATCAGCAAGCGCCTTGGCCATCAGCGGCGCCCCCGGCAGGATCGCTCCTCCGAGATACACGCCTGTTTCCGAGAGCAGATCGACCGTCACGGCCGTCCCGCAGTCGACCACCACGGCAGGCCGGCCAGGGCTGCGGAGGCGATTGGCTGCGGCCGCGGCTGCCAGACGATCGATGCCGACCTTTTCCGGCTCTGGCAGATCGATCTGCAGCGGGAGGTCGTCGGGGCGGATCCGCCGCTGCCGCAGCGTGCGGTGCTGTGTGGCGGCAAGCTCGGCGATCATGGCCTCCAGGCGGGTGGCCGCCACGTCGTGGACGCTCGCCACGAGCACCACCGCCGGCCCTGGAGCGACCGCTCGCAGCCACTCATCCAGGTTGACCGGATGAAACGAGCGGCTCGCCAGGTCGACACGGCGGTCGAGCAAAGGCAGCAGACCTTCCGTCGCCGCCGTGGTCATCACCGCGAGCTTGATCCGCGAGTTTCCGACATCGGCAAGCAGCACCGTGTCGACAGCAGCAAAGCCGGCGGCAGGCGGTGAGGCCCCTGGCGGCTGGCTCACGACCCCTCCTCCGCTGCTCCCGCAGCACCGCGGTTGTTGAGGGCGTTGCCGACTGCGGCGAGCAGGCGATCGAGCCCTTGGCCCGTCGCGGCACTGATCGCCAGCACGTCGCGGCCGATCGCGGCCTCCAGCCGGGCACGCACCTCGTCTGCCCCTGGTAGCTCGCTCTTGCTCACGGCCACGATCTCCACCCGGTTGCCGAGGCTGGGGTCGTACTGGGTGAGCTCAGACCGGATCGCATGGTAGTTGTCGACGGGGTCGCTCTCATCGACAGGCATCGGCTCGACAACGTGCACCAGGATGCCCGCCCGCTCCACATGCCGCAGAAACTCATGGCCAAGGCCAACCCCAAGGTGCGCCCCCTCGATCAGGCCCGGCAGGTCGGCCAGCACGAAGGTGCGGTCGAGCGAGAGCGACACGATCCCGAGGATCGGGGTTTTCGTCGTAAAGGCGTAGTCGGCGATCTCTGGCCGAGCTCGCGAAAGCCGCGAGAGCAGCGTGCTCTTGCCGGCATTGGGCAGACCGACGAGGCCGACGTCGGCGATCACCTTGAGCTCGAGGTTCAGACGACGCACACGGCCGGCCCCGCCCATCTCAAACTGCCGCGGAGCACGGTTGGTTGACGACTTAAAATGGGCGTTGCCACGGCCACCGCGGCCCCCCTCCGCCACAACCACCTGCTCGCCCGGCTCAGCGAGGTCTTTGAGAACCAGCCCCGTCGCCTCATCGAGCACCAGCGTGCCGGTCGGCACCTCGATCACGAGGTCGGCCGCCGAGCGGCCATGGCAGTCGGACGGCCTGCCGGGCTGACCGTGGCCGGCCCTCCAGCTCTGCCGATGGGAGACGGCAGCCAACGAGTCGACCCCAGGCTTGGCGACGAGGATCACGCTGCCACCATGGCCGCCGTCGCCGCCGTCGGGGCCGCCGCGGGGAACGTATTTCTCACGGCGGAAACTCATTCCACCGCGGCCGCCGTTGCCGGCGACAACCTCGATCTGAGCGCGATCGACAAACACGGTGCGTGTGGGGCGTCAGGAAGCTGCCGCCGCTCCACCAACGGGCCCGTCGCCAACATTCACGCGACGCCCCTTACGGTCGAAAAACACAACGCCGTCCGCCAGTGCGAACAGGGTGTAGTCGGTGCCCATGCCCACGTTGTTGCCCGGGTGGAACTTGGTTCCCACCTGACGAACGAGGATGTTGCCGGCCTGCACCGCTTCGCCACCAAACCGCTTCACGCCCCGCCGCTGCGCGTTGGAATCGCGTCCGTTGCGGCTAGAGCCTTGACCTTTCTTGTGGGCCATTCCAGTTGCTCCCTGTCGGTAATGCTTCCACTATTTTTCGTATTGGAAGACCCACTCGTAGTCAATCCCCGGGGTCCGGGAGACGGCATCTTCGTAGATTTGGGGCCCTTCACTTCCAAAGATACCCGGAATGACGTCGTCTGTCGGGGGCCATTCGCCACCGTCGTCGGTTTCCAGACCTCCGGCAATCGCATCGAGCCGCTCACGGAGCCTGTCAAAGGCGCCCAGCGAGCCGAGCTGGGCCAGCTCCCGCAGGTCGAGCCGCAGGCTTTCCAGCACCGCAACCGCTCGGCCACGCCTCGCCGCAGCGGCCACCCGGTCGAAGGCTCCAGCCAGGTCGCCAAACACAGCCCGTTCAATCCCTTGCTGCTGGGCGATCTCTGGCCGGCGATCGATCGCAGCCGTCAGCTCCGCAAGCGTTTTCAGCGCCGCCCCTTGCTCAATGGCAACGCCGATCTGCTCAAGCACGGCGGCCCGCGCGGCCTCAGCCTCTCCAGGCAGTTCGCTCTCGAGGCTCCGCAGCAGGCTGAAAAGATCGTCCGCTGCCACCATGCCGAGCACCTCGTCGGCGGCGAGCTCCTGGAGGTCGGTTTCGACCGCAGCGAGCGCCTCAAGCAGCACCACCAGCGGCTGCAGGCTCACCGCATGGCCCGGTTCCAGCAGGTCTCCGGTCGCTTCGTCGCGGAGCTCCTGCCAGGAGATGCCCAGCCGCGAGAGGCCCGTCGTGGGAGCCGCCCGCGTGACAACGGCCCGAGAGGCGGCTTCCGCGAGAAACGTGCCCAGCGCCATGCGGGGCGAGAGGCCCGTGGAGCCCACCATCATTTCCATCGGCCGGCCGTCGACATCGTCGCCCGGTCGCCAGAAATCGAGCCGCAGCGACTCCATCGCAAAACGGTCGCCATCGTTCAGGATCAGGGCCAGGCCGTTGTCTGCCGCCTGCTTCTGTTCGTCGAGGAGGTCGCCGCTGGCCGTCACCTTCGAGTCGAAACGGTTGGTGAGCCCCTTGATGAAAATCGTAAACAGTTCGATCCGGGGATCCACTCCGTCCCAGACCGCCACCCCCCAGCGTTCCTCGCCTGGCTGCAGCAGCTGTTCGCTGATCGACACCGAGTCGTGCAGCGGCCGGGCGGGATCCTCGCGGGCCTGGATCGCCTCCGCAGCTCCGGGAATCACGCGGTCGAGGTAGCCACGGTAGGCGGCCAGCCCTTCCCGCGGCGTCACCGCCTCCTCGGTCTGCAGCACGAAATGCGGCAGAAATCGCACGGCCTCTTCGAACGGCTCGGTGAGCTGCGTTCCCGACGCCTTCAGTGCGTCGGGCTCAAAGGTGCCGGCGTCGATCAGCTGCTGCAGCTCCTCGCCGTCGCCCACCTCCACCTTGGGCTTGAGGCCGCCCACGTTTCGCACCCGGTAGACGAGATACCAGACGCGGGTTCGCTGCATGCGGCCGCCCTCGACCGGCACATCGATATCGATCTGCCGCGGCGGCTTGTAGGCAAACTCCAGGCACCACACCGCATGCTGGAAGGGATAGCCGTAGGTGGCGGTGGTGCCACCCTCACGGCGGGCGGTGGCCTGACCGAGCAGCGTTCTCGAAACCGACGCCTCGTTGGGCTTCCAGTTCGGCGGGTTGCCGAGGGTGATCTCAAAAAACTCCTGCTGTCGAAACACATTGACGGCCGACATGTCCGCCGGGCTGCTGGGCGGAATCACCGTCAGGACGCCAGGGGCGAGTTCTCGGTAGCCAGGCCTGGGAAGTTCGGCGGGCTGCCCCACCTGGCCGCAGGCCGTGCGGCTTGCCATCAGGCCACCACCGACCAGGCAGCAGGCCAGCGTCAACAGTGCCGGGGAGGCCGCGAACGCTCGCAGGCCGCCAGAATGTGGTGAGGTCATGCGACACTCCGAACCCAATCGCGCGGGTAGCCCAAAGACAACGGACAACTTTATGAAAAACGAGGGCATTGTGCAGGCTCCGCCATGAGTCGCCTATCCCAATCGATCCTCGCAACCACCGTCCGCCCTCCTTCAGGCAGCGGCGCGGACATCGCCAAGCCCAGCGACGACGGCCCGATCGACCTCCTCCGCGAGATTGGCGTAGTCCAGAGAGCCGTTGGAATCGGCGGCATACTCAAAAATCGACTGCCCAAAGCTCGGTGCCTCGGCCAGCCGCACGTTTCGTCGCACGCGGGTTTCGAAGAGTTTGGCGGAGGCCCACGAGGGATGCCGCTCCACTGACGCCTCAAAAAAATCCGCGACGTCTCGGCCCACTTCGCCGGAAAGCCTGGTCGACGACTCGTACATGCAGAGCACGACGCCAAGCAGCGAGAGGCGGGGATTCACGTGGTCGTGGACCAGTTCGATCGTCTCCAGCAGCTTGCTGAGGCCGTGCAAGGCAAGAAAGTGCGGCTGCAGCGGCAGGAGCACCTCGCCCACCGCCGCCATCGCGTTGAGTGAGAGCAGGCCGAGGGAGGGCGGGCAGTCGATCACCACATAGTCAAAACTGCCTTCCCCGCCATGACAGCGCGGGTCGGCCTCGAGCCGGTTGCGGAGGATCGCCTCGCGGCCAGGCTTGCCGGCGAGCGTCAGCTCGGCGGCCGAAAGATCGATGTGCGACGGCACCACCACGAGGTTTTCTGCAGCCTGCACGGTCGCTTCAGCGAGCGAGACGTCGGCCGTCAGGAGGTCGTAGCCACTGACTGGGTGGCTGCCCGGTGTCACGCCGACGTGCAGCGTGGCGTGGGCCTGCGGGTCGAAGTCGATCAGGCACACCGAGCGACCACCGCGGGCCAGCCCCACGGCCAGATTGACCGACGTGGTGGTCTTGCCGACACCACCCTTCTGATTCGCTACTGCGATTGACCGCATCGATCCACCTCGTGCTCGCCTGGCACCGCGTGCTCGCCCAGCTCATGAGTGGCCGCCGGCATCACCAGTCGGCAAGAGGCGAGTGGGGCGGAGGGTAGGCCTTCCTGGCCTCTCAGAACAGCCCACTTTTGGCAGCGAGGGGCGACTGCGATCAGGGGGTGGTCGTGTCCTGGATCCAGTCGGCAAGCCCAGGCCCAATACGGCCCAGGCCAACCCGCCCCCCCTGCCCCACAACGGTGACCCAGCCAGCGGAACCGGCCTCGGCGGCCGTTTCGCCGAGATCGACGAGCAGCCGCGTCGCCTCCCCCCGTGCGGCAGCCTCGGGCGAATCGGCAAACACGATCGCCCAGTCCCACGACGCCACAGGCAGCGGCGCCACCGCCTGTGCAGCGACCTCCCAGTCGAAGTTGGCATCTTCCACCAGCCCCCGCCGCAGGTGCACGAGCCCCTTGGCCTGTGAGATATCCTGACGGCTCCGGGCCGTTAGCCGGCCGTTGACGTCAGCCAGCCGCCAGAGCTCGACGTGGCCCGCGCGGGCCACCGCAGAGGCGGCATCGGGCCCGTAGAAGGCGAGACACTGCTCGGTCTGCCCCCGCTGGAAGGCAACCGCCACCGACGCGGCGGTCAGCCCCAGCAGCAGCAGGCCCATCACCAGCAGCCCTCCCACGCGACCGGCGGCAGGATCAGGGGAGTTCTCGGAAAGGGGCTGTGGGGGCGACGGCATGCGGGCGATTCCTCGGCGGCGGACATGTATACTCTGGTGCTGTTGCT
>CALCGM010000558.1 GCA_937900985.1 uncultured Planctomycetaceae bacterium
GCGAGATCTTGTGCAGGCTGCGAAACACCTTGTCGATCTGGCGGGTGATCACCAGGGCCGGGAGATGGAGCATCACGCTCACCCGAATACCTGTGCCGACATTGGTCGGACAGGCCGTCAGGTAGCCCCAGCGGGGATGGAAGGCATAGGGCACCACCGCCTCAACCGCATCGTCGACCTGACGGATCTGATCCCAGACTCCGGGCAGATCGAGGCCGCTGTGCATGCACTGGATGCGGAGATGGTCTTCCTCATTGATCATCAGGCTGACCTGCTCGCCCGCGTCGATGGCAACGCCACGGGCGCCCTCCGCTTCGGCATGTTCGCGGCTGATCAGCTGCCGCTCGACCAGAAACTGGCGGTCGATCTCCTCCAGCTGCCCTACGTTGATGTAGGCCAGCTGCCTGCCCGCCGGCGACTGGGCGATCTGCGAACGGAGAAACTCCTCGGCCTCCATCCGCTCCTGGTCGGTCGCCCGGCTCACAAACGGAAAATGAGCCACATTGCGAGCCAGCCGAACCCGACTGCTCATCACGATATCGGATTCAGGGCCCGTGCCTTTGAGCCATTCACCGACTGCGTCGGTGAGGCCTTCAATCTTCTCGTGTTCTTCACCCCCGGGGGCGTGTTGCTGATCCATCATGGGCCTGTCGCGTCTCCGGGCTCGTTCCCAGCATCATCACCCATCGGAGGCTGATCGCCACCCTCGGCTGGCGAAGCCTGGGCCTCTCCTTCCTGGCAGCGGCGGGCGGATTCGTCAATCTGTCGCAGTTCGTCCCGAAGGCTGCCGGCCTGCTCGTAGTCTTCGCAGTCGATCGCGTCTTTCATTTCCCGCCGCATGCCAATCGCCGCTGTCAGCGGTTCGGTGCCCTCCGGGAAACGAGCGGGCGACCGCCCCACGTGCTCCGTCGCACCGTGGATGTTGGCAATCAGCGGCTCGAGTTCTTTCTCAAACTGCACATAGTCGTGCGGACAGCCCAGGCGGCCGTTGTTGCGAAACTCGAAAAAAGTGATTCCGCACATGCTGCAGACCTTCTGGTCGATGGCAGCAAGGTCGTCGGCGGTTTTGCCGATCGACAGCGGGCCGGAAAGCATGCCACCGACGGTGGGCTTGTCGTTGCCCTCATCACTGTCGCTCTGGGTGAGGTAGCCGCGGGCATGGTCTTCGCAGAGGTGAACCTCGCGGACCTCGCCTTCTTCAAGCTCGGTGATGTGAAACACCGCCGACTTGTCACATTGCTGACACTTCATGATTCGCTGCCCTACCCGCGTGCCTGTCTGCGAAAATGCTGCCGGGCCAGACCGATCGTCTCAGCGGCAGGCACGTTTCCGCGGGATCGTTTCCGCGGATGCTCCTTCAGGTTTCCAGCGGATGGTGACCCGCTGCGGCCGTTCCCGCAAGGGAGACTGGGCCGTCCCGACAAGAACGCGGGCCCTGCCGTGCACCCACTGGAGGGAGGTGCAGTGGACGCTGACCCACAACGCTCCCACAATCATAGCCATTCGGCCGAGGTTTGTTCCCGGCTACCCAAAGGCATCCGGAGGGCCGACGCCCCCTTGGCCCGACGCCTGCCCGCCACAGCGGTGCTCGGTCACCTCCGCGACAGTCTTTCCCCCGGCGCGACGACATGTGTTTTCTCCCCGATCGGTCCCGCTTCGACAGCCTGGCCCAGCAGCACCGTTTTGTCCCCGTCTACCGGCGGCTCCTCTCCGACAGCCTGACGCCGCTGTCGGCCTTCGCCCGCCTCGACACGGGCAGCTGCGGCTGTCTGTTTGAGAGTGTCATCGGGGGCGAGCGGGTCGGCCGCTGGAGCTTCTTGGCGGCAGAGCCATTTTTGCAGTTTGACGCCCGCGGCAGCGAGGTTCACCTGCGTGGACACACGGTGGACGGCCGCGATATCGACGAGCGGTTTGCCTGCGACGACCCCTTTGCCGAACTCCACCGCCGGATGTCAGACTTCCAGCCGGCCCGCCTGGAGGAGCTGCCGCCCTTCACCAGCGGGGTGGTGGGCTTCGCCTCCTACGATGCGGTGCGGTATGTCGAGCGGCTGCCCGATGCCCCGCCCGACGACCTCGGCCTGCCCGACCTCTCCTTCGCCTTCTACGACCGCATGGTCGTGTTTGACAACGTCAACAAGACGCTCGACGTGGTGGTGCTGGCCCGGATCGACGACCAGTCGCCCGAGGGGCGAGCGGCTGCCTACGACGACGCCTGCCGGCGAGTGGATGCCACGGTTTCGGTTCTCTCCGTCGCGGGCGAGTGGCCGCAGCCGGCCGACATCGACCCCAAGAAGGGCAGGGCGGCCGAGGCCGTCTCCAACCTCACGCAGGAGCAGTACACGGCGGCTGTGGAACGAGCGATCGACTACATCCACGCCGGCGACATCTTTCAGGTGGTGCTCAGCCAACGGTTCCAGACGGAGTTCAATCTGCCGCCCCTGGAGCTCTACCGCACCCTCCGCGTGGTCAATCCCAGCCCGTTCATGTTTCACCTCCGCACACCCGACGTGACGCTCGTGGGAAGCTCCCCCGAGATCATGGTGCGGGTTGCCGACAACACGGTGACCGTGCGGCCGCTGGCCGGCACGAGGCCGCGAGGCAGCACCCCCGAAGAAGACAAGGAACTGGGCGAGTCGTTGCTCGCTGATCCGAAGGAACGGGCCGAGCATGTGATGCTGATCGACCTGGGCCGCAACGATGTTGGCCGCGTGGCAGAGATCGGCTCGGTGGAGCTCTCCGACGTGATGTGCATCGAGCGGTACAGCCACGTGATGCACCTGACGAGCAATGTCACCGGACAGCTGGCCGAGGGCCGCACCGCCTTCGACGCCCTGCGGGCCTGCCTACCGGCCGGCACCGTTTCGGGAGCCCCGAAGATCCGCGCGATGGAAATCATTGACGAACTGGAGCCCACACGCCGTGGCCCCTACGCGGGCGCCGTCGGCTACATCGACTTCAGCGGGGCGATGGACACCTGCATCACGCTGCGAACCGTCGTCCTGCACGGCGGCAAGGCCTATGTGCAGGCGGGTGCGGGAATCGTGGCCGACAGCGTGCCGCAGCGGGAATACGAAGAGACGGTCAACAAGGCTCGCGGCCTGCTGGTGGCGATCGAACTGACCCGCAAGCGGCTCGCCGCCACGCCTGCATGACGCACGGCTCACCATGATCCTGCTCAACAACGTCACGATCACTCGCGGACCGACCTGCGTGGCCTCGCAGCTTCGCCTGGAGATCGGACCGGGAGAGGCGGTGGCTGTGATCGGCCGTTCTGCCTCGGGCAAGACCGCCCTGGTGGAGACGATCGCCGGGGTCACGACGCCGCAGAGCGGTCGTGTTGAGCGGGGCATGCCCGCCGACCACGCCGCCGACCAGCAGGCTCTCCGCGTCGGCTACGCCCCGGCCGACTCCGCCGCATGGCCGGTGATGCGGGCCGATGAGTTTCTGGAGATGGCAGGGCTCGCCGCAGGGCTCGTGGGCAAGCCCTTGCGGCTGGCGGTGGCCCGCGGCCTCGGCTTTGCCGACTGTGACATGCTCCGCGACCGCCGGCTCGACAGCCTCTCCGATGGCCAGCGGAAGCGGCTGTTGGTGGCAGCCACACTGCTGCACGACCCCGATCTGCTGGTGTTTGACGATCCGATGCGGAGCCTCGACAGTGCCGGCCGCACCGACGTCGAGCAGGTCGTGGCCGACCTGGCGCTGGCGGGCGGCAGTGTCGTCGCGGCCCTCAACGACGGACTGATCGGCCCCTGTTGGACGCGGGTGCTGCTGCTCGACAACGGCTCGCTGCTTGACTCTCAGGACCGTCGCCCCCAGGCCATCGACAGCTGGCCGGCCTGGAGCCTGGGGCCGCTCGCCGCCTGGCGGCGGTCGACCGCAGAAGGCTGAGACCGCCCCCTGGCAGCCGCCTCAGCCGGCTCGCCCTGCCGCCACCAGTTCGCCGACGTGCCTGGAAATCGCCTCCAAGGCCGTCTGCCGCTGGTCACCAGAGGTCGCCTCGAGGTGCCGCACGAGCGCCGACCCCACAATCACACCGTCGGCGACATCACCGACCTCCCGCACCTGCTCGGGCCGGCTGATGCCGAAGCCGACCAGGATCGGCACGTCGGTCTGCTCTTTGAGCCACCGCACGCGGTCTTTGAGCTGCTGCGGCAGCGAGACCCGCTCGCCAGTCACGCCGGCAACCGACACGCAGTAGAGAAAGCCCGTCGACTCCGCGGCGATGCGGGCGGCCCGCTCCGGCGGCGTGGTCGGCGTCACCAGCCGCACTAAGGCGATGCCGGCCTGCTGACAGGCCTTTGCCAGCAGGGCCGACTCCTCGATGGGGAGGTCGGGCACGATCAGGCCGGTGAGCCCAGCTGCAGCAGCCTCACCAACAAAGCGATCGAGCCCTCGGCGGAAGATGATCGAGTAGCTCGTCATGGCCACCAGCGGCATCGTCAGCTGTTCAGCGGCCCGCCTGGCCAGTCCGAACATGCCCTCCAGCGTGCCACCCGCATTCAGCGCCCGCGTGTAGGAGGCCTGGATCACCGGCCCGTCGGCAATCGGATCGCTGTAGGGCACACCCAGTTCGCAGAGCGTGGCGCCCGCCTGCTGGGCCGCCTCCAGGGCATGAAACGTGAAGTCCATGTCCGGGTCGCCCGCGGTGAGGAACGGAGCCACCACCACGTCCCCCGCCTCCCGACGAGCGGTGAGGGCCGCGGTGAGCTTCATGATCGGTGTGTCGACGGCCGTATCAGCCATGTGTCATGTCCTCAGAAAACCCTCGCAGCCGGGCAATTTCGGCGGCATCTTTATCACCTCGCCCCGACAGGCAGACCACCACCGCCGCTTCCGGCGGCATCTTCGCCGCCTCACGGATCGTCCAGGCCAGGGCATGGGAGGTCTCCAGCGCTGGCAGGATTCCCTCCTTGCGGGCCACGAGATCGAAGGCGTCGAGGGCCTCCGCGTCGGTCACGCTCGTGTAGTCGACGCGGCCCGCATCATGCCAGTAGGCATGCTCGGGGCCAACGCCGGGGTAGTCGAGGCCGGCCGACACCGAGTGCACATCCGAGGTCTGTCCGTCTGGATTCTGGAGCACATAGCTGAGGCTGCCGTGGAGCACCCCCGGCTGGCCATGGCTGAGGCTCGCCGCGTGGCTTCCCGGCTGGGCGGAACGGCCTCCCGCCTCCACGCCCACCAGCCGCACCCCCTCGACATCGGCGAAGGGATAAAACATGCCCGCGGCATTGCTCCCACCGCCCACGCAGGCAACCACCACGTCGGGCATCCGCCCGAGGTCGCGTTCACACTGGGCGACGGTCTCCCGGCCGATCACGCTCTGAAAGTCGCGGACGATCTTCGGGAAGGGATGCGGGCCGACCACAGAGCCGATGATGTAGTGACTGGTCTCCACCGAGCCCATCCAGTCGCGCATCGCATCGTTGATCGCATCGCGGAGGGTTCGCGACCCGCTCTCCACCGGCCGGACCTCCGCCCCCATCAGCCGCATATTGCGGACGTTGGGAGCCTGCCGGCGGACGTCTTCGGATCCCATGTAGACCACGCACTCCAGGCCAAACCGGGCGCAGGCCGTTGCCGTCGCCACGCCATGCTGCCCCGCACCGGTCTCGGCGATGATCCGCCGCTTGCCCATGCGGAGGGCGAGCAGGCCCTGGCCGAGCGTGTTGTTGATCTTGTGGGCACCGGTGTGGTTGAGGTCTTCCCGCTTGAAATAGATCCGCGCTCCGCCCGCATGGGCCGTCAGCCGATCCGCGAAGAGCAGCGGCGTCTCGCGGCCCACAAACCGGCAGAGCAGGTCGTCGAGTTCCCGCTGAAACGCGGGATCCGCGGCCGCCTCGGTGTAGGCCTGCTCAAGCTCGTCGAGGGCTGCCGAAAGCGTCTCAGGAACATACCGCCCCCCGTAGTCACCGAATCGCCCGAGGGGATCGGGCACCTGCGAATACGACGGGTGAGTTGCAGTGCTCGTTGCCACCGGGGCCTCCGAATCCGTGAGAGAGCCAACATGCCGCAGCCACCGGCATGCATCGCGATTGGGCGATCGCACCGGACGCTCTCGCCTGCCCGATTGTAGCCATGGCGGCGGCTGCCACCATGGCGTGACTTGCCCCGGCAGCCCTCCATCGGCTCTCATAGTGCTCATGCGTCAGGTGTTTCGTCACGCAGCGGGAGAAGCGGCATGCAACCACACGATCCTTTTCACGCGAGCCCCGTGAGGCCCGCAGCCCCTGGCCAGATCCTCTCCTCGGCAGCGGTCAACCGCCGTGGCTTTCTGGCCGGGTCGTTGGCTGCAGCCTGCGGCTCGTCGCTCGCCTCACTCAGCCGGCCCGCGTCCGTGCTGGCCAGCGAACCGGCAGCCGTGACGGCCGAGAGCCTCGTGGCCGCGCTGCACGCCACGCTCACGCCAGCTCAGCGGGAAAAGGTCTGCCAGCCGTGGGACTACGTGCATCCAAAGTTTGGCCTGCTGCGAACCCGCGTGGCCAACAACTGGAACTGCAACGACACCGACCTCTCCAGCGAGTTTTTCACCGCGGACCAAAAGCAGCTCGCCCGCGACATCTTCGAGCAGCTGATCGCCCCGGAGTGGCACGCACGATTTCATCAGCAGCTTGAAGACGACACCGGCGGCTTCGGGCATCAGCAGTCGTTTGCCATCCTCGGCGAGCCGGGGAACGGGCCGTCGCAGTTTCTGCTCACCGGCCGGCACATGACCCTTCGCTGCGACGGCAACTCGGCCGACCATGTCGCCTTTGGCGGACCGATCTTCTACGGCCACGACGCCGGCGGCTTCAACGAAGAGCCAGACCATCCCGGCAATGTCTTCTGGTCGCAGGCGGTCGCGGCCAACGCGGTGTATGAGATGCTCGACGGCATGCAGCGGAAGGCGGCCCTGGTGGAGAAGGCTCCTCGCGAGAATGCGGTTGGCTTCCGTGGTGCGGCGTTGCATACGGGAAGCAACCCACAGGGCATCGCCGTCACCGACCTGACCGCCGACCAGCAGGGAGAACTTTCGCGGGTGCTCGGCGTGCTGCTCGAGCCGTTCCGTGGCTCAGATCGCCAGGAGGTCCGTGAGTGCCTGGCAAAGCAGGGGGGGCTGGAGGGCTGCCGGCTGCTCTTCTACAAGGAAGGCGATATCGGTGGCGATGGCGTCTGGGACAACTGGAGGCTGGAGGGTCCGGCCTTTGTCTGGCACTTCCGCGGTGCTCCGCACGTGCACGTGTGGGTCAACATCGCCGACGACCCATCGATTGCCACCAACGCCTGACGCGGCCCTCTCCCGCTCGTTGCAGTCTCGTTCCTCCACACACCGCTCGCACCCTGGCCGCTCGGCCTGCCTCTCCCACGCTTCCCTATGGTTGATGTCGGCATCATCGGATCAGGCGTGATCGGACTCTCGATCGCGAGGGAGCTGGCTGGCCGTGGGCTGACGGTGCGGGTGGTGAGTCGCGATCCTCCGCACGCCACAACGTCATGGGCCGCGTCGGGGATTTTCCCGCCGGCTCCAGAGTGGCCAGAAGCCGGCCCCGGAGATCGGCTCACCGCGGTGAGCGATCGGCTCCACCGAGAGTGGCACCACGACCTGCGTGAGGAGACGGGGGTCGACAACGGGCTGGCCGTCTGCGGCGGTCTCTATCTCGCCGTGCACGACGCCGGCCTGCAGCGGCTCACCGCCGAGGCCGAAAGCTGGCGGTCTCGCGGCTGCCGCTGCGACTGGCTTGCGGCAGACGCGGTGCAACAGGCAGAGCCGTCGCTCGCCGCGGCGGCCGACAGCGGCCTGATCCGCGGTGCGATGCTGCTGCCCGATGAGACGCAGATTCGCCCACCACGGCATCTCAAGGCGGTGGAGGCCTCCTGCCGCAAGCGGGGGGTGGAGTTCTTCGTGGGCCGTGGCATCGACAGCCTCGACTGCGACGGAGATCGCCTTCACAGCGTTCGCTGCGGCGATGCGGTGCATCAGGCTGCCATGTGGGTCCTGGCGACCGGCTCCTGGTCGCACGCGTTTGCCGAGGTGTTTGGCTCCGCGGTCCAGCCCCGGCCGGTGCGCGGCCAGATCGCCCTCGTGCAGCTGCCGCGGCCGGCGCTTCGGCACATCATCAACGTGGGGCTTGAGTATCTCGTGCCACGGCCAGACGGCCGCGTGCTGATCGGCTCCACCCTGGAGGATGCCGGCTTCGAGCCCGGCACCACCGAGCCAGCCATCGAGCGGATGCTGCGGTTTGCCCACCGGCTCGTGCCAGACCTCGCTGCTGCAGAGCTGGAGACCACCTGGTCGGGCATCCGACCGGGCTCGCCAGATGGGCTTCCCTGGATCGGCCGCTCGCCGCGGCTGAGCAACGGCTTCGTGGCGACGGGCCACTTCCGGGCAGGCTGGCATCAGTCGACTGGCACCGCCGAGCTGATCGCCGACCTGATCACCGGAGCGACGCCCAGGCTCGACCCGACACCCTTCGCTGTCGGCCGTCCGCTCACGGGCAGCGATGTGGCAGCGGCCACCATGCAGCGGGCCGCCGACGACATGACGGCGGTCCAGTGGTAACGCGGCCTACGCGGCCTGCACAAAGAGCCGGCGGTGGAAGGTTTCCAGGTCATCGACCGAGAGGTCGTGCCCCGGCTCTGCGGCGAGCACCA
>CALCGM010000559.1 GCA_937900985.1 uncultured Planctomycetaceae bacterium
CCGGGCCGCGACTGATAATGGAGTTTCTCGACCACGCAGCCGCCGCTGGAGCCCTCTCCCTCAAACGTCAGTCGGCCAGTCACCACGGCCGCGAGTTCATCCGTGGTCGCAGGTGTCAGCGCGGCAGCGTCGAGCCCGAACATCTCCAGCAGCTGAGCGTGTGCTCGCGGCCGCTCGGCGTCCCAGTCGGCCATCGAATGCACGTCGGAGAGGCATGCCTCTTCAAGGCGGCGCGTCTCGCGCTCGAAAAAGCGGGCCAGGCGGCGGTCAGCCGCTGCGGTCGGCGAGTCTTCTGCCGCAGTCGCCAGTGCCCCAGCCGCCAGCAGCAACGCCAGACCGCCGAGGCAGCGTGTGATCAGACGCATGGCCGCCTCAGGCCGGTTGAGGATGCACCCCATCTCCCCCATCCTTTCTCTTCACACCCCAACAGTCCCGCCGCGATTGGTCGACTGGCCAGCGGCGGAGTAAACTGACGAGACTATAAACTGTCGACAGATGATCTGCTGCGAATGCCCTGAAGGACTTCCGCGATGTTCAACATTCTCGGCCAGCGGTCCGCCGCCGCCTCGTTCTGCGATCACATCTCGCGTCGCAAGATGCTGCAGGTGGGGGCAATCGGCACGTTCGGGCTCAGCCTGCCCAGCCTGCTGCGGGCGGAATCCTCAGGGGGGCTCCATCCGGCCGCCCGCTCCAAGAAATCGGTGATCCTCGTCTGGATGCACGGCGGCCCATCCCAGCTCGACACCTTTGATATGAAGCCCCATGCCCCGTCGGAGTTTCGCGGGGCGTTCCAGCCGATCCATTCCAACGTGCCGGGAATCGATGTCTGCGAGCTGCTGCCCGAGCATGCCAAGGTGATGGACAAGTGCACGGTGATCCGCAGCTTCTCCCACGGCAACGGAGACCACTGGGCCGCCGCCCACTGGATGCTCACCGGCCGTCTCGGGGCCAACGGCAATGACCGCAAGCCGCGGTATCCCTCGATGGGCGCCGTCGCCTCCCACCTGCTCGGGCCGACCCAACACGGCTCGCTCGCTGCAGTCAACATGAACGACGGCGGCTTCGGCTTCCATGGGGCCTCCTGGCTCGGCGTGAGCTACAACCCGCTGCAGTGCGGCTCGTTTAGCTACGGCAACGAAGCGGGTGTGTTGCCAGCGGCGAACGCCAATGACTTTGCCCTGCGTGACAGCCTTTCGGAATCGCGGCTGATGAACCGCATCTCGCTGCGGGAACAGCTCGACGGCCTGAAGCGGAGGATCGACACCGAGCGAAGCTTTGAGCAGATGGATGCCGCCGAGCAGCAGGCCATCGACCTCGTGCTCTCCGGCAAGGTCCGCAAGGCCTTCAATGTCGATGAGGAAGATGCCAGCCTGCGGGAGAAATACGGCCCTGGCTGGGGCGAGCAGGCGCTGCTGGCGCGGCGGCTGATCGAGGCCGGTGTCCGCTACGTCTCGCTCAACACCGGCTACTTCGACGACCACTCCAACATCGTGCCAGCGCTCAAAGACAAGCTGCCGCGGCACGACAAGGCCGTGGGCGTGTTGATCCAAGACCTCGCCGACCGCGGCATGCTCGACGACACGCTCGTGGTGGTGGCCGGGGAGTTTGGGCATACGCCACGGATCAACGACCAGGCCGGCCGCGACCACTGGCCGCAGGCTCAGAGCATTCTGCTCGCTGGCGGCGGCTACAGGCATGGCCAGATCATCGGCGCCACCAACGACAAGGCTGAGTATCCCACCGACCGCAAGATCGGCGTCGAAGACTTCTGCGCGATCGTCTACCGCTCGATGGGGCTCTCGATCGAAGACACCGTTGTCGATCTCTCGGGGCGGCCCACCCAGCTGGTGCCCGGCGGCGAAGTGCCCGCTGAGCTGCTCTAACACGCGGCGCGGCAGAGGGGGCAGCGTGGACGTTTCATCGGTGGCTCGGCGTGTCGGCTCGGTTCTGGCTGCCCTGGCCTTCGGCATCGTGCCGTTGTGTGCTGCCGAGGCCAACGACGCGACGGCTGCTCAGGTCGACCACTTCGAGAACTCGGTTCGCCCGCTGCTGCAGGCTCGCTGCGTCTCCTGCCACGGCAGCGACACCCAGTGGGGCGAGCTGCGGCTCGATCGCCGCGCAGGCTTTGCCGCCGGGGGTGAGCATGGTCCGGTTGTGGTGGCCGGTGATCCCGAGGCGAGCCGGCTGATTGCGGCGGTCCGTCGGGAAGGCGACCTGGCGATGCCGCCGGACGAGCCGCTGCCCCCTGCCGAAATCGCGGTGCTTGAGGCCTGGGTTGCCGATGGGGCAGTCTGGCCCGACGACGGCCTGCCGATGGGCGATCCCAGCGATGCTCGCAAGAGCCACTGGGCATTTGCGAAACTCACGGCCCCGGGTGTTGCCGACATCTCCCACATCCCGTGGGCTGCCGACTGGGTTCGCACCCCCGTCGATGCCTTCATCGCTGAGGCCCTGGCCGCGAAGAACCTCGCGCCAACCAGCGAGGCCGACCGCCGCACGCTCATGCGCCGGCTCTCCTACGATCTCACCGGGCTGCCACCCTCCCCTGAGGAGGTCGCTGCCTTTGAGGCCGACACCTCACCCGACGCCTACGAGCAGCTCGTCGAACGGCTGCTCGCCTCACCCCACTACGGCGAGGCTCAGGCCCGCCGCTGGCTCGACCTCGCCCGCTATGCCGACACCAAGGGCTATGTCTACGCCCGCGAACACCGCGTGTGGGTGCACGCCGCCACCTATCGCGACTGGGTGGTCGAGGCCTTCAACGACGACCTTCCCTACGACCGCTTCCTCACCCTGCAGCTCGCCGCCGACCAGGCAGCCCCCGACGACACTGCTGCCCAGGCAGCGATGGGCTTCCTCACCCTCGGCCGTCGTTTCCTCGGCGTCACCCACGACATCATCGACGATCGCATCGACACGGTGACCCGCACGACGATGGGGCTCACGGTCGCCTGCGCCCGCTGCCACGACCATAAGTACGACCCCATCCCCACCGACGACTACTACGCCCTCTACGGAGTGTTCGCCAGCTGCACCGAAGAGCTGCTGCGGGTCGGCCCCGCACCGACACCGACAGCACCCAGCGACGACGAAGTCGCTGCGTTTGAAGCCGGCCTTGCCGAGCGGCAGCAGAAGCTGGCAGACACACTCGCGACCCGCCGTCGCGAAGCCGCCGACCGAGCGAGGGCCCGCATCAGCGACTATCTCCTCGCCCAGACGGAGCTGGAGAAGTATCCAGCCGAAGGCTTCGACACGATCCTCGCGGAAGACGACATCATCCCCGCGTTCGTGAGGCAGATCGAACGGTTCCTCGCCGAGGCAGAGCGGGCAGCCGACCCGGTCTTCGCGGCGTGGGTCGCTCTGGCTGCAAACGACAGCGGCTCGAGCACCACGCCGCCTGCAGCCGATGGGTTTGCGTCCAGAGCAGAGCGGGTGCTCAACGAGCTCGCCGCGTCGGGCGTCCGCGTCAACAGCCTGGTGGCCGCGATCATCGAACCGGCTCCGGCATCGATGCGAGAACTGGCGCAGCGGTATGGCCGGCTCCTCGCCGACGTGGACGACCAGTGGCAGGCAGCGATTCGCGCCGCAGACGACGCGGAAGCGGCACGGCCCGAGCGGCTTCCCAGCGACGAGCTCGAAGAGCTGCGAGCGGTGCTCTACGGCCCGCGGGCCCTCTGCCGGGTGGCTGATGAGCCGATCGTTTCCATCGAGGGCTTTTTCCCGTCGAGCGTGTGTGAGGAGCTCTGGAAGCTCCAGGGCGAGGTTGACCGCTGGATCATTGAGCAGCCGGCGAGCCCCGCCTACACGCTCCGCCTGGTCGACCGCCGTGCCCTTCGCACCCCCTGGGTGTTTCGCCGCGGCGACCCGAAGCAGCCGATCCGCCGCGTACCCCGCCGGTTCCTCTCCGTGATCGCCGGCGACGAGGCTCCCGCCTTCACCGACAGCAGTGGCCGGCTTGCGATGGCAGCGGCGATCGTCGCCCCGACCAACCCGCTCACGCCCCGCGTGTGGGCCAACCGGCTCTGGCAGCAGCACGTCGGCCGCGGCCTGGTCGACACGCCGAGTGACTTCGGCACCCGGGCCCCGCCCCCCAGCCACCCTGCTCTGCTCGACTGGCTCGCCAGTGAGCTGATCGAGAGCGGCTGGAGCACAAAGCACCTGCATCGGCTGATCGTCTGCTCTGCCGCCTACCGCCAGCGGTCAGACGCGGCCCGCAACGAACCGACGGCTCGGCAGGCCCGCGAGGCCGATCCGTCGAACCGCCTCCTGTGGAGAATGAATCCCCGGCGGCTCTCGTTTGAGGCCTACCGCGACACGCTGCTCGCGGTGAGCGGCCGGCTCGACCCAGCCATGGGCGGCCGGGCCAGCGACATGCTCGCCGGCGACGGCCTGTCCAACCGCCGTCGCAGCCTCTACGGCACGATCGACCGGCAGTTTTTCCCCACGGTGCTACGGGTGTTTGACATGGCCAATCCCGACCTGCACGTGCCCAACCGCAGCGAGACCACGGTTCCGCAGCAGGCGCTCTTCGCCCTCAATCATCCATTTGTCGCCGAGCACGCCCGCGGGCTCGCCGCCCGTGCGCAGGCCGAGCCCCTCGCTGATGATGCCGCCGTGCGGGCTCTCTATCGCACAGCACTGCAGCGGGCGCCAACAGCCGATCAGCTCACGCAAGCCGTCACCTTCCTCAACACACAAGAGGCAGCAACCGAA
>CALCGM010000560.1 GCA_937900985.1 uncultured Planctomycetaceae bacterium
TCGGTGGAGCTCATAGATCATGAAGGCCACCACCGACTCGGCCATTTCGGCCACCATGCCGATGCAGTTTCGCTGCCGCAGGCAGTAGGTGAAATCTTCTTCCGACCAGGGAAACTCAAACGACCCCTGCTCGATCTCGAGCACCTCAGGCATGTCGCGACGAATCATCCATCGCACCTGAATCTGGAGCGGTTCATGCCGGGGAAACTCGATGCTTGTCACGGTGTCCGCACTCCTCCAAGAAAACACGGCTGAGGCAAATCGGATGCCTGTGCATCTCGGTGGCCTCAGCCGTCGCGGCGGAACCGTAGCAGCCGGCCAGCCACGCTCCAAGATGAGGTTTCCCACGGCTGTGCACAACGCAGTCTGAGCCTCGAAGACCATCTTGACCCTGTCTCAGCCGCAGCCTACCGTCGCCGCGTTTCTCACGGTCTCGCGTCTTCGAGGGTCTGGCTTTCTCATGCACTCAATCGCCCATGCGTTGCCCCTCCTCCGCCGGCTCGCCATGCCGCTGGTTCCCCTGCTGGCGCTCGCCGTGATCATCGCCGGCTGCGCAGGACCGTCGATCCGCAGCCAGAGCCCCGAGATGGCGGCGCTGATGGAGCTGGATGCCGACGTGAAGCTGGTCGGCGACTACGCCACGGCCTGGGGCGTGCTGCCGCAGCGGGTGGAGTCGGCCGCGCTGGTGACCAACCTCCCCAGCACCGGCAGCGACCCACCGCCGAGCCCTCAGCGGACGGCGTTGATGAACGACATCCAGGCTCGTGGGGTTGTCGAGCCCAACCGGCTGCTGGCCTCTCCCTCTACATCACTGGTCTGGGCTCGCGGCTTCATCCCTCCTGGCGTTCGCCGCGGCGAGCGATTCGATGTCTTTATCGAGGTGCCTATCGGCAACGACACCGAGAGCCTCGCCGGCGGCTGGCTGATGGAAACACGCCTCTCCGAGATGGCTGTTCTCGACCGCATTCGCGATGGCCATGTCGTGGCTGTCGCCGAAGGCCCGCTCCTGGTCGATCCCGTGGCCAGCACTGCGATTGATGCCAAAACCAAGGTGCGGGCGATTGTGCCGGGCGGTGGCGTGTCGCTGAAGTCGCGGTCGCTGGGCCTGGTGCTGCAGCCGGAGCATCGCTCCGTGGCCGTCTCCAAGCGGCTGGGAGACACCATCAATCGTCGCTTCCATGCCGTGATCCGCGGCAGCAAACGGGGCGTGGCCACGCCCAAGACCGACCGCTTTATCGAGCTGGAGATTCCACCGGAATACGAGCATCACCTCGACCGCTACATCCGTGTTGTGCGGTGCCTGGCCGTCAGTGAGCCGGCCGGCGGTCGCCTGACGAGGCTGGAGATGCTCTCGCGACAGCTTTCCGATCCGGTGACCGCCCCAGCCGCCGCCCTGCGGCTCGAGGCGATCGGGGAAGAGTCGATTCCCACGCTCCGCAAGGCGCTCGAATCCGGCGACGACGAAGTCCGCTTCCATGCGGCTGAGGCACTCGCCTACCTCGGCGAGTCCAACGTCGCGCCGTATCTCGCGGAAGCTGCCGCCGAACTTCGCAGTGCCCGCCCTGCAGCGCTTGCAGCCCTTGAGGTGCTCGACGACGCCAACGGCATCGAAGCGCTCGAATCGCTGCTTGCAAGCTCCAGCGCCGAAACCCGCTACGGAGCCTTCCGCACACTCTGGAAGATGGACCGCACCATGCCAACGGTCCGCGGCGAATCACTCGCCGACGGCTTCCATCTGCATGTGCTCGACGTCGAAGGCCCGCCGCTGGTGCATGCCACCCGGCATGTGCGGCCTGAGATCGTGCTCTTTGGTGTGGAGCACCCCATCGACGATGGCCTGCGTGCCGAAGCGGGCAATCGCATCGTCGTCTCCACGGATGAAGGCAAAGCCCGCATCAGCTGCTTCACGCCAGGTGAAGAAGACCGGCAGGTGGAATGCCCCGCTCGTATCGAAGACGTGATCCGTGGCATCGCGGAAGTGGGCGGCCACTACCCCGACGCCGTGCAGTTCCTCCAGCAGGCCTATTCGCTTCGCGCTCTCCGCAGCAGGCTGGTATTTGACGCGATTCCCGACGCCTTCGACGGACGCAAGAGCATTCACGAAGAGGTCTCGTCGCAGGACATTGAAGAGGAGATCGAAGCTGATGTCGACGCTGGCGTGCCGATCTCGGCCACCGGCTCGACCGGCAACGACGTCGAATCATGACGCGGCTCAAGGCCCTCGAACTCCACGGCTTCAAAAGCTTTGCTGACCGCACGCGGTTCGAGTTTCACTCGGGCGTGACGGCCATCGTGGGGCCGAACGGCTCGGGCAAATCCAACGTGGTCGATGCGATCAAGTGGGTGCTCGGCGAGCAGTCGGTCCGCAGCCTCCGCGGCAAAGAGATGACCGACGTGATTTTCGCGGGAGCTGCCGGCCGCCGGCCGCTCAACTCCGCGGAAACCACCCTCATCTTCGACAACACCGCCCGCGAGCTTTCGCTGGCGAACGATGAGGTTCGGATCGGCCGCCGCGTCTACCGCAGCGGCGAGAGCGAGTATCTGATCAACGGCGAGGTCTGTCGCCTCCGCGACATCCGCGAACTCTTCTCCGGCACCGGCGCCGCCACCGAGGCCTACAGCGTCATCGAGCAAGGACGCGTCGACAAGCTGCTGGTGTCGAGCGGCAAGGAGCGCCGAGGCGTCTTCGAAGAAGCGGCCGGCATCACCAAGTTTCGCACCCGCCGGGCCGAGGCCCTCAGGCGGCTTGAGCGGACAGAACAGAACCGCCAGCGGCTTGCCGACATCGTGGGCGAGGTGGCCTCACGCCTTGAGACCGTGCTTCGCCAAGCGGCCCGAGCCAAGCGCTGGCGAGTTCTCAGCGAGCGGCTCAAGCGATGCCGCCTGGCGGCTGCCTCCCACGACCTGACAGGCGTCGATGCCGAGCTGATCCAGTTTGAGCAGGAGCGTGCCCAGCTCGCCACCGCCTGCCACGAAGCGAGGGAAAGCCTGGCGGCC
>CALCGM010000561.1 GCA_937900985.1 uncultured Planctomycetaceae bacterium
ACCGAGCGCCCCCACAGCGCCGGCAGCCCCGGAGAACAGGCTCCAGGCCACGCCGGTCGTGGTCCAGGAGCCTTTTTCGCCGGTGCGAAACAGCACCACCAGCGGCGCGAGCACGGCGATCACAAAGTAGGCCACACCCACGCAGACAAACGGCCGCAGGGCCGAGTGCATCAGTTCGCGGCCGTGGTGGAGCACCGGGCCATACATGCCCCAGCAGGCGGCGGCCATGGCGATCGCGGCAAGCATGCCGACAAGACCCATCATGATGTCTGTCCTTGTGAAGGTCGTGGAGAGTGAGTTGGGAGGCGGAGCATCGGGCGACTCGCGTCGCTCAGGCGACCTGGGCCACAGGCGGTGCGGCTGCCAGCCGCACCATTGCCTGCCCCACATCTTCAACGGAAAGCTGCCGCATGCAATCGTGATGGCCAAGCGGACAGGTGCGGCGGCCGCAGGGAGAGCAGGGGAGATCCCGCCGCATCTCGATAAGGGCCGGGTGGTCGGAGCGGCTCAGCCGCGGATCCATCGGCCCGTGCAACACAACCGTCGGCCGTGCGAAGGCCGCGGCAATATGCCGCGGGCCACTGTCGGTGCTGACGACGACGGCCGCCCGACGGATCACCGCCTTGGAGAGCCCGAAGGGAAGCTCCGCCTCCTCGGCGAGGCTCGCCACGTGGGGCGTGGCTACCGCGTCGACCAGCTGCCGAGCCTCGTCGCGGTCGCCTGGTCCGCAGTGCACAAGCACCCGCGCTCCCGGCAGCCGCTCAAGTGCCAGCCGCGCCAGGGCCGCGAAGCGGTCGGCGCCCCACGACTTGGCCGGGCCGTAGGCACCGTTGTCGTTGAAAACCACCAGCGGCCCGTCGCTGCCGGCCCGCCAGCCTGGAAAGCAGCGACTGAGCACGTCGTCGGCCAGCCCCTCGTCAGCAGCGGTCGTCGCCAGCTCCAGCCGCAGCGGCCCCGGCGGCACGCCGAGCCGCTCAGCCAGTCGCATCGCATGCTCGGCCGTCGACGACGCTTCGATGCGGAAGCCCTTACGAGGCGGCGGCAGGGGATCGGTCAGCAGCCACCGCCGCCAGTGACGGGCGATGCCGATCCGCCGCTTGCCGCCTGCGGCGAAAGCGAGCATGCCCGAGGAGAATGAGTTGGGCACCAGCAGCACCGCATCGGCAGGATCCTGGCGAAGCCGCCGGACCACCGCCCAAAACCGCGCCTCGGGATTCCGGCTGCGGCGGTCGTAGGGCACGACGCTGTCGAGCCAGCCGGTGCCCTCAAGCAGGCCCGCCAGCGGTGGCTTCATCACGCCGGTGATCCGCGTGAGCCCCGCGGCACGAGATTCGCGGAAATGCTCGGCGACCGCCCGCAGCATCGGCGTGCTCATCACGAGATCGCCAACCCAGCGAGGAAGCAGCACGACGATGTGGGCCGGAACGGTGTGGGCAGGAGCAGCAGTCATGGCGGCACCGTACCCGGCCCAGCCGCAAACCGGCAACGCCAGCCCGCCGCTCACCGCGGCCTTTCGGCGATCCCAGCCCGCTCGACAGCCACGATCCCGGCAAGCACCGCCGTGACAACCATCAGCCCGGCGACGCCGAGCATGCCCCCCAGCGGCGCCGCCGCCCGGCCCGACTCCAGCGCCGGCCAGAGGGCAATCAGGCCACACACGCCGCCCACGGCCACCCCGGCCACCACCAGCAGCAGCTGCTCAAGCACCACCAGATTCCGCAGCCGCGGCTGCGAAAAGCCGATCGCCCGCAGCACGGAAAAAGCCTGCCGCCGCTCAAACACGCCCTGCATCGCCACCGCCGCGATCCCCGCAGTGCCCAGCAGCAGCCCCAGCCCGCCGAGCGCCTGAAAGCCTGCCAAAAACGTGTTTTGCACCGCATACAGGCTGGCAAGCCGGTCCCGCGTGGGCTCCATCGACACCCCGTCGTCTGACCAGATCGCCTGCAGCACCTCCACCGCCTGCCCGGCGGCCGCGTCGGACGGACTGGCCACCATCGCCATGCGGTAGCCGCTCTGGCTGGGGAAGGCGGTCGTAAACGACGCCTCCGACGTCAGCACCCAGCCCTGGAGGATGCCCGGGGCGAGCAGGCCCACGATCTCAAACTCACGAGGCTCGCCGTCGTCGCCAGGCAGCGTAAAGCGGTCGCCGACGCCGCCGAGCTTGAGGGCCCACATCGCCGTCGCCTCATCGAGGATGGCGGGAATCGGGGCAGCCTCGCCTCTGTTCTCAAGAAGCGTCCAGGGAGTGGTCTGGCCTGCGGGCAGCGGCGCATGGGCGGTGAAGCGGAAGCCGCCGCGTTCGAGCCAGGCTGGCGGCAGGCCGAGCACGGTGGGCCGCAGGGCCGCATAGAGATTCGTGCAGTCGGCAGCATCCCCGCTGCTGGCCCGAATCCGGGCGATCTCGCAGCGGCCGAGCAGGGCGGCCTCGTCATCCAGCAGGCCGAAGGCCTCCTGGGTCTGGGGATCAAGCGGATCGACACCGGTGGGGCGGCTGAAGGAGACGAGCATCTGCCAGCCGCCGGTGGGCGAGTCGAGCTGATCGAGGCGGCTGGGCACCGTGAGAGAAAAGGAGGAGACCGCCACGAGCAGAAAACCGGCCACACCGAGCATCGCCACGACCACGAAGCTCCTCCCCGCCTGCTGCCGCAGGCCACCGATGGCCACCGCCAGCAGGCTCCTCTGCGGCTGCTCGCGGCGTCGCACCGCCACCAGCCACAGCCGCACGAAGAGCAGCGTACCGCCAAGCGTGAGCCCACCAGCGGCGAAGAAGCCCCCCACAGCAGCGGCCGCCGAGGCCTGCCGACTCAGCACCGCCAGCACGGCCGCGGCGAGGATCAACCCTCCCGCCAGCAGCGGCTGCAGACGGCTGACGCCCGCGGGGTGGCGGCCGGTGTCGGCCTGCCAGAGGCCCCGCAGCAGCGGCAGCGGTGGCCGCGACGCAGCTCGCACCGCCCCCTGACGAATGGCCAGCAGCGAAATCACCAGCGATGCGGCCATTCCCGCCGCCACGCTCGCGATCCCCGGCAGCGAACTGCCAAAGGCGGCCACCGAGCCCGCCGCCACACTCTCGTTCCAGGCAACGGCCAGGCCCCGCAGCAGCGCCGCTGACCAGAGCGGCCCGATCGCCGCGCCCACGGCAATCCCCGCAACCGCCGCGATCCCTCCGACGGCCAGCAGCAGCCTCGCCAGCCGTGGCGGCGGGAAGCCGATCGCCGCCAGCAGGCCCACGTCGGTTTGGCGAGTGGTCACGAGAAGGCCCAGCAGCAGCCAGAGCAGCAGCAACCCGGCAGCCACCACGAAGCTCGACAGCGCGAGAAACAGTCCGCCAAACGGCGTGGAGCCACGGGCCGCCAGCAGGGCCTCCTCCCGCAGCGGCAGCACCTTCATGCCCAGGGCTTCAGGATCGATGGCGGCCGCCAGTTCGCTGGCCACCGCCTCGGCATCCAGGCCCTCAGCCGGCAGATGCCAGGCGGTGGTGTGGCCAAAGCGGCCTGCGGCAATGCGGCGGGCGTCGGCCAGCGTCACGAAGGCCTTGGGCGTGGCGGCATACGCCTTCCAGTAGCGGTCGTCCTGGTCGTTGGGTGGCGACGATCGCACCCGCGTGGCGTCGAACGGGAAGGGGGGATCCCAGTCGGCGATCGAGTCTTCATCCGTAACCCCTTCCACTTCCGGCACGAGGTCGCGGGCCACGGCCGCCCCTTCCATCTCCACGATGCCGGCCACCGCAAAGCGATCCTCCCGCTCGGCCACCTGCCCGTGGAGCGTCTCAGGCTCAAAGGAGCGGATCGTGATCGTGTCACCGATCGCCACCGCCGCCCCTTGCGCGGCAAGATCGTCGGCCATCCAGCGGTTGAGCAGGATCGTGCCAGGGCGGAGCTCCCCGCCGCCGCCCGCAGCCACCACGAGCTCGCCCGCCGGCAGCTGCAGGCCGGTCACGCCGGCGATGGTCGAGTAGGGCACGGAGCCGGCAGGCTGCCCCGGCTCGCCTCCCGCCTCGATCGACGTCGCCAAGAACATCAGCGAAGGGCTTCCGCCCAAGGGCCCCAAGACCACCTCCGCAGCGCGATCCGCCTCCGCCGGCAGGATCAGCCGTTCGCTCGTCAGCCGCAGCGTTCCGGTCGCGCCGATCTTCTCCCAGGCCAGGCCATAGTCGGCAAGCGTGGGAGCGAGCTGCTCGCGGAGCTGCTCGGCAACGGAGCCGGCCTGCGGCACACGCGCACCGCGGCTGCCGCCGGCCGCCGAGGCGAAGAGCACGTTGGCCACGGCTCCCGACCCAAGAACATCCTGGGCAACCTGCAGCGAAACCACCGCCAGGGGGCCAGTCACCTGTTCCGGGCGGAGCGAAAAGCGGCCGAGCCCCTCGTCGCCGAGCAGCAGCGTGTCGGTCAGCCGCCGGCCGCGAGAGGGCAGGGCCCGCCGGCCAAGCGGGCTGTCGGCTGGAGCCGCCGACCGCTCCGGGACGCGGAGCACCAGTGGCTCGCCGGCTGCGGCCTCAAGCGCCTTCGCCAGCGGTGGATTGATCGCGATGCTGTCGCTGCCGAGCTGCCCCGGCAGGGCCGGAAAGCCCAGGGCGGCTGGATCGTCACAGGCCAGCAGCGTGGCCCGTGCGCTGCGTCGCTGCCCCGAGGGCCCCGCTGGTCGATCGACCACCACGTCCAGCAGCACCGCCGGAACCAGCTGCACACTCGGGCCAGCGGCGGCCGCCAGCTCGTCTGCAAGCTGCTGCCGAAACAGGCTTTCGGAGACAACGGCCACCTCGATGCCGCCGAGCCGGCTCAGGGCCAGGCGGGCCAGGCCATGCTGCATGCTCTCGCCAACGCCAACGGCGCCGACGATCGTGGCGGTCACAATGCCGCAGGCAGCCGCGAGGGCCGCCACCGGTCGAGCCCACTGCCAGGCGAGCCGCACCGCCAGCCCAGGCAGGGTTCGAACGGCCGAGGCTGATGAGGTGGCGTTCATTCCAGCATGCCGTCCACGAGTCGCCTCACCGGCCCGATGCGGGCTGCAATGCTGTCGGCGTGGGTCACCACCACGAGCATGCCGCCGGCTTCGCGGGCCATTTCGACAAGCAGATCGGTCACGCCGTCGGCGGTCTGGGAATCGAGCTGGCCTGTCGGCTCGTCTGCCAGCAACAGCCGCGGCTCAAGCAGCATCGCTCGCGCGACAGCCACCCGCTGACGTTCGCCTCCGGAGAGCTCGCCAGGAAGATGGCCGGCCCGCTCGGCGAGGCCCACCCGCCCCAGCAGGTCGCGGCCTCGCTGCTCTTGGGCGGCTGTCACCCGTCCTGTGGCGAGCGCTGGCAGCACGACATTGTCGAGTGCCGTGCAGCCGGGGAGCAGCTGATGCTCCTGAAACACGAAGCCGACTTCGCGGTTGCGGTAGGCGGCCCGTTCCGCAGCGCCGCCGGCATACGGATCGATCCCATCGAGCCTCACCGTTCCTTCGCTGGGAATCTCCAGTCCGCCGAGCATCGCCAGCAGGGTGCTCTTGCCGGATCCACTCGGCCCCATGATCGCCAGCGTCTCGCCGGGTGTCATCTGAAACGACACATCCCGCACCACATGCAGGTCGCCGCCGGGGGCGGGATACCGCTTGGAGAGATGAGACACATCGAGCATGGGCAGCAAACCTCGCAGGGCTCTCCAGCCTATCCCAGCCGGCCACGGTCGGCCAAAACCACCCGCGGCAGCATCGCAGACCTAGGCAGGGCCCGCCGCCTCGCCCGCCGCCGGATCGGTCGGAAACGCGTAGCGGGAGAGCTTGGCGATGATCTCCTCGGGCACGAGCACCGCCTGCGGGCGGCCGCCATGCTGGAGCAGGCAACGCACCGCAACAACGCGGCCCGTGGCCACGGCCCGGCCATCGTGGGTGAAGTGAAAGCGGTAGGCCACACTGCTGCGGCCCACCTTTTCCACGCCAGCCTCGATGTCAACCACATCGCCAAACCGGATCGCCGAGCGGTAGTCGCACGACACCGACACCCGCGGCCAGCTCTCGACCGAGCCGTCGGGCATCTCGTCCATCACGGCAACGCCGGCCTCGCGAAGCAGCTCGTGCTCCACCGACTCCATCCAGAGCATGAATGAAGAAAAGTGGACGATGCCCGCGGCATCAGTGTCGGAAAACTCCACACGGCGTCGCGTTTTCAGCGGCGATGGTGTGGATGCGTCCAAGACCAGCTCGGCAGGTGGGCTATTCGGAAACGTAGGGCAGCAGCGCCATAAAGCGGGCCCGCTTGACAGCGAGCGTGACCGCGTGCTGGCTCGCCGCCGTGCAGCCGCTCTTCCGACGGGAGAGCAGTTTGCCCTGCCGGTTCACCATCTTCCCGAGCAGTTCCAGATCCTTGTAGTCGACAAACATCGGACGCGGCCGAACGCCGTCGATGAAAATCGGATCCTTCTTCTTCGCCTTGATCTTGGGCTTGGCCTTGCGTTTGGCGGCCTTGGCACGGGAGCGGGGAGGAGGCATAGACGCGTCGAACCTTCAATCAGATGGTGTTCAGAAACTGCAAGGACCAAAACATAGCGTATCGGCACACATCGTGCGAGCCCTCCGGTGAGGCGGAGCGGCCACAAAAGAAAGATCCGTTCGGGTCAGCATTCAGCAGCATGACCCGAACGGAAGGACTGCATCACGCGGCATGCCGCGTTTTTTTCGTGTCGCCGGCCACCATCGATGGGGCCGTCGTCAAATCCTAGTAGCGATCGCCACCACGGTAGCCGCCGCCGCCGCCGCCACCGCCGTAGCCACGACCACCGCCACCGCCGGGTCGACCGCCGCCGCCACCCGGACGAGGCGTCCGTTCGCGGGCCTCATTCACCGTCAGGGCACGACCATTGATGTCGTGACCGTTGAGCGCATCGATCGCCGCCTGCGAACCCTCGTCGCTCTCCATCTCGACGAATCCGAAGCCGCGAGACCGCCCCGTCTCACGATCGGAAATCACCTCTGCATTACGAACCGCGCCGTGAGCCGCAAACATCGCCTCAAGATCGGCGGACGTGGTGGACCAGGGCAGGTTTCCCACGTAAATCTTCCGAGCCATAAACTCAAACCTCAAAAGCCGGGAATTGTTTTCGAACACTCTTGTGATCGACACTTGCCACGTGCACGAAACCGCAATTCCCAACGATCCCACGTGCAGACAAGAGTCGGCAAAACTTGCAAGGTTCTAGCATGTCAAGGCCCCCACGGCAACTTCCTGCCGAGCGACCTCACCACATTTACACAGAAGGGCCCCTCTGCAACCGGAATCACCCGATCTAAGGGGCTCGCCGTCTCTCGACTCAGGCCGCGTTGCCCGTCGATCGCTGCTGCCACTCGCCGCACCAGTCGCCGGCCTCGGTGGATGGCCAGATGCCAACATGGACCATCTTGTCGTCCTCGATATCTGGCAGCACGGGGGGCATTCGCTTGCATTGTCCCCAGTCAGGGCCAGGCCCATCACGGCCTGCCCGCCGCCAAAAACGGCAGTTGCAACAGCCGGGCGCTTCCGCCACCGACAACACGCCTTCGTCGCCCGGGTTTGTGGTCACCAGATCGGCCTCAGAGCCCGGCGTCAGGTCACTCTCAAATGGGCGGCACAGGATTCGAACCTGTGACCTCTACGGTGTGAACGTAGCGCTCTAACCAACTGAGCTAGCCGCCCGAAAAATGCTGGGCCCGTAACGCGGCCACGATTTCTGAGTGTAGCAGAGGCTTTCGGCTTGAGGAGGGCCACCGCTGCGGGAAACCTCGGGCTCCCGAGCCCACCAGAATACCCCGCACATCCCGGCCTCCAGAACCGCGTAAACCTACCCCGTATGGGAGCCTTCGGGCGATCAGGTGGGAGGGTCGAAC
>CALCGM010000562.1 GCA_937900985.1 uncultured Planctomycetaceae bacterium
AGCCCGTTCGCTGCCGCCGCACCAAGAACAGGCCTCCGGCAGTGCCCTGATAGAACACCCCGGATGGGCTAATCACGCCGGTCATCTGGAGTGTGTTCCAGGTGTAGCTCCCCGTGTTTGCATAGTTTGGCGATGAACCGCTGAAGGTATTCGACCCAACGGGCAGAGGCGTACCCACGACATCACCGGTGTCGGCGTCGACAGCGGCAAAGGAATAGCTCACGGTGGTCTGCAGTGTCCGCCCTTGGCCTTGCGTCGAAGACTCCACAATGATCGTGTAGATCAGGTTGTCAGCCAGGGAGAGCCTTGGCAGAGCAGATGACAGCACAGAGCCACCCGTCCAGTTGGTGGTCAGCACACTGCCACTGAGTGTCATGCCCTGAAAGCCACCAGCAAAGCTCACCGCTGAAAGCGAAGGCACCGAAGTGCTCGGTGTTTCTGACGGCGGCGGATACCAGTAGCCGAATGTACTCGGCACGAAGATCCGATTTCCCACTGCGATCGGCGCGTTCTCGGTGCCGGAGGTGGTCGAGTCGAGAAAAGGCGTTTGCGCAACGAGCGTGCCGTCAGCAGTGCTGTAGATAGTGACGTGTTCGGCCGGTATTTGATTGTCCGTGTTGGCCGCGGTCGCGTTGTCGGTCATGACGAGATACTCATAGCCCGTTTCAGGACCAAAGAAGACCGGAGTGGAACCCGTTCCAGGACTCAGCTGCCCTGGCTTGCGTTCGCCACTGTTCTCGTAGACGTCCCGCCACACCTGCTCAATCGTTCCGTTGGCATCCGCGCGAAAGAGTGAGACGGCGGTGGTCGTCGCGACGGCCACTCCCGCAGGGGATGACGAGATGCTGTTTGCCACCATCTCGCCCGCAGGGAGATCAAAGGTCTCGATGCTCCCCGTCTGCGGATCGTAGTAGCCCATCATGGCTGGCGTCTGCGCAGCACTGAGTGACCCCTGCGTCGCAAACCAGATACGCCCTTCGTAGTCTGGCACGAGTCCAACCACCATCGGTTGACCGATGGCGACGCTCTTTTCGAGAGTCAGGCTGCCTGTGTCGGTCGCCCGGTCGTAGTCATTGGAATACCACTGCAGCTCACCTTTGGCGTTGACGAGTACCAGCCGGTTCTGATGATCGATGTAATTGTAAAGGCCGCCTGCCAGGTTGCCCGACTCTGGTTTGATCAGCTTCACCTGGTCGAGCAGCTCAAGAGTCTCCGGGGAGATCAGCATCACGATCGGTGTCTCGGCGGTCGTGATCGATGTGCCGACCCCCACACACACGAGCCCACCATTCTCAGTCATCAGCACCGACGGCATGGTGGCGTTTAGGCTGAGGTTGGAGACGACCTCAAGGTTCTCGGTTCCGGGTCCGGGAAAGAGCGTGGCGTCGGACGACGACGCATTCGCGTGCATCGTCGCGGTGCCCTCAAGCCCCATGAAGGGGTTGCTGGGTGGCAGCGCGAGAGGCGTGCCATCAGCAGCCGTCGCGAGCGAGGCTGGCAGGCCAACTCCGGCAAACGTGGTCGCTCGCACGCGGAACAGGAGTGGCACGTCGCTCGCAGCCAAGCCACTGAACGCGGCCGAGAGCGATGTCGTTGTGAAGGTCTGTTGCTCGTCTGCCTGATACACCGTCGCGGTATAAAACGCGATAGCCGAACCGCCATCATCGACCGGCGGCTGCCACGAAAGCACCGCCTCACCAGTGCCCGGCTCCACAACAGCCTGGAGGGCAAGGGGCTGCGAAGAAATGCTCTGAGCAGGACCGAATGACGTCGTTGCAAATGGGCTCGTTCCCTCGCTATTGCTTGCCGTCACCATGAAGCCGTAGGTGTTCTCGGCGGCAAGCTGGGATGACTCAAGCGACGTCTGCGACGTGACCAGAATGCTCAGGACCTCACCCGCCACTGATCCGCCCGAGGCAGAAGTCTCGGTCGTCGTGACCGTGTAGGCCAAAGGGTTTCCGGAAGCGGAGGGTTCCCAGGTGAGCGCGAGGTCGCCAACCCCGGTGGGGGTCGCAGCAAGATTCTGGACCACACTCGGCGTGAGGCTGGGATCGGGTGGAGTTGGCTGCGTACCGTCATCCCAGCCGATGATTTCAAAGGCCTTCGTCACCGGACCCGTCGACCCGGAAGCAGGAATCCATCTCAGCTGGTCTCCCTGATGGATCACACGGTTGGCCAGAAGCTGCATGAGCACCACCGGGTTGCCAGTTGCAGGCTCGGTGGAAACATCGATCCACGTGCCGGAAACCGGGTTCCACTTTTCGACAACGGAGCCCTCAGGCACGTCGGTCACGACAAAACTCTTCACGTCATTCCCAACGATCTCGCTTTTCCCAAAGACGACGGGGCTCGGGCCGATCAGCGATTCACCCACAAACACACTGGTTGAGGTCTGGAGGTCTGGTGGAGCTGAGCTGTCTGCGGCCAAAGCACGCCGAGACTCAAGCTGCTCGGGGGCAATGCCAACCGTAGCGGTGGAGCGGCTGCGGCGGTGCGACGTCACGCGAGGCGTGTGTGAAACAGGTTTTTTGCGGACGCTTGTGATGAGAAAATCCTGTAAGTCAGAGTCGGAGTCAGAGTCAGAGAGAACCGTGAGCTGGAATCGGATGGTTCCTGCAGCCGCTTCAGACGCGCACAACGGTGGCAATCGGCGGTGGCAATCGGCGGAAACTCCTCTCTCGTGAAGAGTAGCATCCGCTTTTCAACCATGCGAGCAGCGGGCGAGGCCGTTGTCTCGGAAGACACCCCACGCGGCGACATTTTCGTTGAGTGCCGGTTTCTCCCCGGTCTATCCTGGGGCGAGGAAGGGAACCACGACATGCGGTATCAGCTCACCCACGCCGGACGACACCTGCTCGACCGCCGGCAGTTTCTTCAGCATGGCGGCACGGGCCTCGGCGGGATTGCCTTGGCGGCCCTGCTGGCCGAAGAAGGCCGCGGCGCGGCGGCCGATGCCACTGCCGGCGAGGGCCCCATCCGGCCGGTGATCGACCCCGCCGCTCCCTACGCGGCGCGGCCACCCCACTTTGAGCCGAAAGCCAAGAACGTCGTCTTGATCTTCTGCTCGGGCGCTCTCTCCCATGTCGACACCTTCGACTACAAGCCCGAGCTGATCCGCCGCCACGACACGCCGATGCCGGTCGACGGCGGCACACTGATCACCTTTCAGGGCGAACAGGGCAACCTGATCAAGCCGCAGTGGGAGTTTCGACCCCGCGGCGAGAGCGGCACGATGACGAGCGACCTGCTGCCGCAGCTGGGCGAGCTGGCCGACGAGATGTGTTTCCTCCACTCGATGACCGCCAAGAGCAACACCCACGGCCCCGCGGAAAACCAGATGGCCACCGGCTTCACGCTCGACGGCTTTCCGAGCGTCGGCGCCTGGACGACCTACGCGCTGGGCAGCGAGTGCCGCGACCTGCCGGCCTTTGTGGCGATCCCCGATCCGCGTGGCGTGCCGCAGGTGGGCCCGCGGCAGTGGCAGTCGGCCTTCCTGCCGGCGGTCTTTCAGGGCACACCGATGTCGGCCGACCGGCCGATCCCCAACCTCGCCCGGCCGGCGCGTCTCTCGGCGGATGCCGACCAGGCCAGCCGCGATTTCCTGGCGATGCTCAACGAGCAGCACCTCGCCGCACACCCCAGCGACACCGACCTCGCCGCCCGCATCGCCGCCTACGAGCTGGCCGCCAAGATGCAGCTCTCCGCTGCCGAGGTCACCGACCTCTCCGGCGAGACCGCCTCCACTCTCGCGCTCTACGGCGCCGACGACACCGAAAACACCACCAAGGCCCGCTTCGCCCAGAACTGCATCCTCGCCAGGCGGCTGATCGAGAAGGGCGTGCGGTTCGTGCAGCTCTTTAACGGCGCCTACGCGATGGGCGAAGGCGTGGGCAACTGGGACGGCCACAAGACGCTCGTCGACCAGTATTCCGTTCACGGACCGATCCTCGACCAGCCGGTGGCGGGCCTGCTGCGAGACCTCAAAGACCGCGGCCTGCTGGCCGACACGCTGGTCGCCTTCGTGACCGAGTTTGGCCGCATGCCCACCTTTCAAAAGGGGGCCAGCGGCCGCGACCACAACCCCGCGGGCTTCACCGTCTGGCTTGCGGGCGCCGGCGTGAAGCGGGCCTTCCACTACGGTGCCACCGATGAGTTTGGCTACAAGGCTGTGGAGAACGTGGCCACGATCTACGACCTCCACGCCACGATCCTGCACCTCCTCGGCCTCAATCACACCCGCTTGACCTACTACAACAACGGCATCGAGCGACGACTGACTGATGTGCACGGCCACGTGATCGAACCGATCCTGGCCTAACGCACGCCGTCGGGAATCCAGACCCACGGATCCTACAGATCAAAGTCTTTGAGAGTGCGAGTCACGAGGCTGCAGCCTTCCCTATCCGCGGTCGCCAGCACAGCTCACCTACGATTCCACGCAGCAGACCATGCCCCACGTTTCCGCCACCATACCGCCGCCGCGTCGCACCCGCCCCCTGCTGGCGTGTGGCGTGGTCGCGGTTGGGCTGCTCGGCAGCCTTTCCGGGGGAAGAGCGGATGAAATCGACTTCGAACGTGACATCCGACCGCTGCTGCTCGATCGCTGCAGCGACTGCCACGGCCCGGACCTGCAGGAGAGTCGACTCCGCCTCGATGTGCGGCACCGGGCCTTGCGAGGCAGCGAGTTTGGACCGGTGATCCATGCGGGCAACGCGGCCGCCAGCCCGTTGATTGAGCGGGTCACACACGCCGATGACGACCGTCGCATGCCACCCGGTGATGCCCTCGCCGATCACGAGATCGACCTCCTGCAACGATGGATCGAGAGCGGGGCGGCCTGGCCGGAAAGCGACGCCGACCGGAGTGCTCGCGAGCAGGACCGCGACCCCCGGCTCGACCACTGGGCCTGGCAGCCGGTCCAACGACCGGAGCTCCCGGCGGCTCGTAGCGACGGCGATCATCCTATCGACCGCTTCATCCAGGCATCGCTGCAGGACGCAGGCCTCGAACCGGCCTCGGTCGCCGATCGCCGCACGCTGATTCGTCGTCTCTCCTTCGACCTGCTTGGCCTCCCGCCAAGCCCGGAGGAGGTGGCCGCCTTCGTGGCCGACACATCCTCCGATGCCTACGAACAGCTCGTTGACCGGCTGCTCGCCTCACCCCACTACGGCGAGCGGCAGGCCCGCCACTGGCTCGACATCGCCCACTACGCCGACACGCACGGCTTCGAACGCGACCAAATCCGGGGAACCGCCTGGCGGTATCGCGACTGGCTGATCCGGGCCTTCAACGCCGATCTTGCCTACGACGAGTTTCTCCGCCGACAGATCGCCGGAGACGCGCTCGCTCCGCATGACCCCGACTTCACTGTGGCAGCTGGCTTCCTCACCGCCGGACCGTGGGACTTTGTTGGCCAGGTGGAAACAAAGAACGGTGTGCTTCGCCGTCAGGCTCGGGCCGATGATCTCGATGACATGATCACGCAGGTCATGACCGCAGCCTGCGGCGTGACGATCAACTGCGCCCGTTGCCACGACCACAAACTCGATCCGATTTCGCAGCGCGACTACTACGGCATCGCCGCCATCTTCTCGGGCGTGACCCGAGGTGAGCGGTCAACAAGCCCGCCGGCAGAGGCTGCCTACGCAGCAGAAAAAGAACGGCTCACCCGCGAGCTCGGTGAAGCGCGGACACGACTTCGCCAGCTTTCCGGCAACAGCCTCGATCTCGCCGACATCATCGGTGGTGGCGATGGCTATGGAACCGGCCGCGCAGGAGCCGGCATCCATCCACTCACCGGCGCGGCCCTCGCCGGGTCGCCCATGGGCTTTCTCGACGCCGTCCTTCCCAATGCTCCCGTCGCGGGCCCAACGGCGAAGATCGCAGCGGTGTTTATTCCCAGTGGGCCCGATCCTCTCCCCATCACTCTCGATGGACACACGCTCCCAGGGCTCACCGCGACCTCCGCCGCAGCCTGGGATGCGATCCGCAACGGCCCGGTCAACAGCCAACACTCCACCGTCCTCGATGGCGTCGACTACGCCACCGAGGGCCACACGATCCTGGGGCTGCATGCCAATGCCGGCATCACGTTTGACCTGGCTGCCCTGTTCGACAACACCACCTTTACCGAGCCTGTCTTTCGCAGCATCGTCGGCTACGGCGGCATCACACCCAGCAACGGAGCCGACTACACGGTCGCCCTCGATGGCGAGGTTGTCGCGCACGGTCGCCTGGGCCGCGACGATGGCGGCGTGTCCCTCAACGTGCCGCTGCTGCCTGGCAGCCGCTACCTCACTCTGATCTCCACCGATGCCGGCAATGGAATCTCACACGACCAGATCTTTTTCGCCGATGCCCGCATTGAAGGTGATCAGGAAGCGCTCAGCGAAGCAGATCAGCTGGAGCTTCACACCACACGCCAGGCCCTGCACGATCTGGAATCTGCACGAGATTCGCTCAAGCCGGTGCCCACCTTTTATGGCCCCGTGTCGCGGCCCCCCGAGCCCGTCCAGCGGCTCACCCGCGGCAACCCCGAGACGCCCGCTGAAGCTGTGGCACCGTCCACCCTGGAGTGCCTGGCAGGCCTCGAGCCACTCACGCTCGGCTTCGACACCCCTGATGCCGAACGCCGTGTCGCCTTCGCGAAGTGGATCACCGATCCCGCCCACCCACTCACGCCGCGGGTGATCGTCAACCGGCTTTGGCAGCACCACTTTGGCACCGGTCTTGTCGACACGCCGAGCGACTTCGGCTTCGGTGGCAGCCTGCCAACCCACCCTGACCTGCTGGAGTGGCTGGCAGCCGAACTCGTGGCCAACAGCTGGTCACTCAAGGACCTACACCGCTTGATCTGCACCAGCCGCACCTACCGCCAGCAGAGTTTTGGCGTGCCAGGAGCGGCAGCAGCGACAGCTCTCGACAGCGACAACCGGCTCCTCTGGCGGCAGAACCCCAGGCGACTCGACGCCGAAAGCGTCAGGGATGCCATCCTCACCGCCAGCGGCTGCCTGAACCTGGAGATGTTCGGCCCAGGCTACCGCGACTTCGATTACGAAGAAGCCTACGCACCGGTCTACACCTCCATCACTGCAGATGCGGCTCCGCTCTGGCGACGGACCATCTACCGCTTCATTGTCCGCAGCACCCCCTCCCCGTTCCTGACCACCCTCGACTGCCCCAACCCCGCCAACCTCACACCGGTGCGACTGCAAACCACCACCGCCCTGCAGTCACTTGCCCTCCTCAACAACGACTTTCTCTTGCGGCAGACAGAGCACTTCGCGGCGCGACTCCGAGCGGCCACTGCCGACAGCAAAGAGCAGATCAGGCTTGCCTTCCAGCTCGTCTTCCAACGCAATCCAGACGATGCCGAGCAGGCCGCAGCCCTCACCCTCCTGACCGAGACAGACCTCATGCAGTTCTGCCGGATGCTTTTGAATGCCAACGAGTTCATCACGATCGACTAGCCAGGCCCGTGCCATCTGCCCAGGTCGCACGACCGTTGCCTCACGCCGCGATGCGCTCTGGCAGCTCGGTGGCGGCCTCGGTGGTGTGGCCCTGGCAGCCTTGCTGGCAGAGGAACAGCCGACACACGCGGCCGACACACCTCATCTCAAGGCGGAGCCAACCGGGCCGTCTGCCACGGCCACCGCTGTGATCCAGATCTTCTGCCCCGGTGGCCTCTCGCACATCGACACCTTCGACTACAAGCCCGAGCTTGAGCGGCGTGCCGGCACCCCGTTCGACACCAGCGGCGATATCGAGTTCTTTGCTTCCAAGCCGGGCAACTGCCAGCCGAGCTACTGGCCGTTTCGTCAGCATGGGCAGTGTGGCCGCTGGGTCAGCGACCTGCTTCCGGGCCTCGCCAGGCACGTCGACGACATGGCCTTCATCCACTCGATGCAAAGCAAGACCGCCTTGCATGGCCCGGCGATGTTTATGGCCAATAGCGGCTTTATCCTGCCGGGATTTCCCTCGATGGGTGCCTGGATCACGTATGGCCTCGGCAGCGAGGCCGACAACCTGCCCGGCTTCGTGGTGCTGCCGGATCAGCGTGGCCTGCCGCCGGGTGGCCCCATCAACTGGGGCGCTGGATTCCTGCCTGCCATGCACCAGGGGACCGTGATCGAAACGGCAGCCAACACGCCGCCCCTGGCCGACCTCTTTCCACCGGAAGCCCACCAAGAGGTCCTCGCCGGAGAGCCTGCCGGGCGGCGATTCTTGCGACAGCTCAATGAAAAACATCTTCAGGAACGCGGGCAGCCCACGGATCTTGCAGCTCGCATCGCCGCCTACGAGATGGCGGCTCGCCTGCAGCTCTCCGCCCCAGAGGTCACCGACCTCTCTCCCGAGACCTCGCGGACCTGCCGTCTCTACGACATCGACGACGCCGACCGTGGCTCGTTTGGACGGCAGTGCCTCCTCGCCCGTCGCTTGGTGGAGCGCGGTGTGCGGTTTGTGCAGATCTACTGCGGTGCGGAAAACACCACCAGCCAGCCGATCCGCCCCAACTGGGACTCCCACGAAGACCTCGCCCGTGATCATGGCTACTGGGGCCCCATCCTCGATCGAGGAGCCTCGGCCCTCCTCTCCGATCTGAAAGCCCGCGGCATGCTTGAGAGCACGCTCGTGATCTGTTCGACCGAGTTTGGCAGGCAGCCTGCTGCCCAAGGCAAGGGCCGCGATCACAACGCCAGCGGGTTCACGGTCTGGCTGGCTGGCGGTGGCATCCAGGGCGGGACTGCCTACGGCTCCAGTGACGACCTCGGCTTCGCCGCCATCGCTCCCACGTTCTGCTACGACCTCCATGCCACCGCACTGCACCTCCTGGGGATCGATCACACTCAGCTCACCTACTACAACAACGGCATCGAGCGACGACTGACCGATGTGCACGGCCACGTCATCCACGAGCTTCTCACGCAGCCGCCCGGCTGAGGCCGCGGCCACGCAGGGTATGCTCTTTCTATGGTCCCACTCGTTTCACACGACACTTCTGCCATGACATCACGACGAGCATTTCTTTTCCGCTTCACACTCCTGACTGCCACGGTGACTCTCGCCATGCCGGCCCACCGCAGCCCTGCTGCCGACACAGACCAGGATCCGTTTTCCATGCACGCCCCGGTGCCGCTGATCGGCCGCTGGGATGTGACGGTTGAGGGGCCGGATGGGGCCTACCCCTCCTGGTTTGAGGTGCAGCAGTCGGGCTACCGCACGCTCGTCGGCTCCTATGTCGGCCAGTTTGGCAGCAGCCGCCCCGTGAGCGAGGTGACGTTTGATGGTGAGCACGTTCGCTTTGCCGTGCCGCCGCAGTGGGAGCGACGAACGGATAACGTCGTCTACGAAGGCACACTCGACGGCGAGACGATCCGCGGCGAAACCAACGGCGACGACGGGCAGACGGTGCGGTGGACCGCCACACGGGCCCCGAACCTCAATCGCGAGGGCGAGCCTGTCCTCGGCAAGCCAGTCGTGCTCTTCGACGGGAAAAGCCTCGCCGGCTGGAAGCCACAGTTTGCGGCAGCCAACAACGGCTGGGAGGCTCGCGATGGCCTGCTTGCCAACGTGAAGCCCGGCAACAACCTGATCACCGAGGCCACCTTCGACGATTTCGAACTCACCCTCAGCTTCCGCTATCCCAAGGGCAGCAACAGCGGGATCTATCTCCGCGGTCGCTACGAGGTGCAGGTGGAAGACAGCTTCGGCGAGAAGGCCGACAGCCACCGCATCGGCGGCGTCTACGGCTTTCTCACGCCGAGCCTCAATGCCGCCAAGGCCCACGACGAGTGGCAGGAGATGCGGATCCGCCTGGTCGGCCGCACCGTCACGATCCACCTCAACGGCGAGCGGATCATCGACCGCCAAGAGATCCCCGGCATCACCGGCGGCGCCCTCGACAGCAACGAGGGGGAGCCCGGCCCGATCATGCTTCAGGGCGACCACGGCCCCGTCGAATACCGCGACATTGTGATCACGCCGATCTCGATCACGTAGCTGCTACTCACTCGCCGCCGCAGTGCGCCCCGCCGGCAGCGAAACCTGCTCGGAGCCCATCAGGTAGGCGATGAGGTCGCGGACGTCGGCCTCGGCATACGAGGCGAGCATCCCATCGGGCATCAGCGACGTCTGCTGCACCGTCTGCTCGTCGATCTCCCGCCGGTCGAGCACGAGGGTGTCTGTGGCCGTGCGGATCGTGAGCGTGCGGTCGTCCGCCCCGCTGATCACGCCGGTGAGCGACCGGCCGTCGGTGAGGAGAAAGGTCACGGCCCGGAAGCCTTCGCCCACGCTGGCGCTCGGGTCGACCACGTTTTCCAGCAGGTAGTCGAGGTTGCCACGGTTCGAGCCGGTCAGGTCGGGGCCGAGGCTGCGTCCCTCACCGTAGAGCACATGGCAGCTGGCACAGTCGCGGGCAAAGAGCCCGCGGCCGTGCGAGCGATCCGCTGAGGCGAGCGTTTCGGCGGTCAGCTGCTCGCGAAGGCGATCGATCATCGCCCGGCGATCGGCATCGCTCTGCCGCACCCCGCCCCACAGGCTCACCAGCCGATCGGTCAGCGGCGGATCCCCAAAGCCGGCGATCTGCCGGGCATGAAAGGCGGAGATCTCGTCGCGGGCGATGCGGCCTGAAGCCACGGCGTCGAGCAGGGCTGCTGCATAGGCGGGCCGTGTGGCGAGCAGGTCGACGAGCGCCCGGCGATCGGCAGGGGCAAACACGCCCAGCCGCGAAACCGCGGCCTCGGGCGTGGCCGGATCGTCGTAGCGAGCCAGGCCTCGCAGCGCCGCGGCGATCACCGACCGGTCGCCCAGCATCCCCTGAAGCACCGCCGCTCCGTCGCCGGGCATGCTCGCGGCAAAGGCCGCTATCGCCTCGCGGCGGGCCTCCGCGGGGGCGGTGCCATCGGTGGCAATCCGCCGCACCTCCTCAATGCCCAGGCCTTCGCCAAACACGATATCGAGCTCGCGAACGCGGCTGCGAACGGCCTCGTCGCCCGTGGCTGCCAGCTCACGTGAGAGCGACGCATACCCCGGCGGCGGCGTCGCCTTCCGCCAGCCTCGCAGGCCGTCGGCAAAGCCGTGGATCAGGTCGTGCCGGGCAGCCGCATCGGCATCAACCGCTGCCATTAGCACCGCCGCTGCCGCTCCTGGCTGCTCCTCCACGAGCCCTGCCAGCCGCCGCGCCAGACTGCGGCGGAGGCTCGGCAGCTGCGCTGACGCCGCGAGGCGGCTCGCCCGGTCGGGATCGCTGCTGACCAGCGGGGCGAGCCCATACCAGACAAGCTGTCCGAAGCGGTCGTCTGCGGCAAAGGCGTCGCTCGATGCGAGGCCCTCGGCCAGCCGCCAGGCCGCATCGGCCTCGAGCCTGGTCACAGCTGAGGCGAGGTGCAGCTGCACCGGCGGGGCGAGGTCGTCGGCAGCCATCGCGACCAGGGCCTTCTCAACCTCCGCTGTGGGCTGCGGGCCTCCCCGACGCACCTCATCCACCAGCAGCCGCACGCCCCAGGCTCGAACAAACGGATCGCTGTCGGCGAGCCGCTCCAGGAGAAACGGCGGATCGAGCCCGTCCCCGATGGCCGCCACCGCCCAGACCGCTCGCAGCCGGTGCAGCGGATCCGCCGCCTCGGCCGCCTGCTGCCGCAGCCAGGCAACGTCGGAGCCGAGGTCACCCCCCCGCATGCTGCGAGCCTGCCACTCCCGCACCGCCGCGCGGCTCCACCACTGATTGGCCGCGAAGAGATGCTGCCGCAGCGCGGCCGAGTTGTCGGCTGCAAGCTGCGGCGCGTCGCCGTGCGGCTCATCTCCATACATCAGCTTGTAGATCCGCCCGGTCGAACGCAGCACCCCGTCGTGGTCGTGGCACTCACCGGTGTCGGACCAGTCGGCGATGAAGACGTTGCCGTCGGGGGCAGCCACGAGGTCCATGCCGCGGAAGAAGGTGTCGGCGAGGAAGCAGAGGTCGTCGCCATGGCTTGCCGTGTAGCCCACGCCTTTGGCCGCGAGACGGTCATGGTTGATCCGCCGGCCGTGCAGGTTGAGCGTCAGCACACCGCCTTGGTAGGCCTCCGGCCAGCGGGCCCCCTGGTAGATCATCAGCCCGATGTGCGCATGCCCGCCGCCAGCGGCACTCGTGCCGTCGGAAATGCCGTCGCGGACGTCGCTCCACGCCTCCCCGGTCTGCCAGTGCACATGGTCGGCCACCTGCGGGATCAGGTCGTAGACATGCGGCTCAAGATCGGTGCCATACATCCGCTCGACGTGCGAGCCGTAGACCGCATGCCAGAGGTGGCCGATCACGGTGTTGATCACAAACGTCTCGCCATGGCTGTCGAAGTCGGTGCCCCAGGAGTTGGTCATGCCGTCGATCACCTTCTCCACCACACGGCGGCCCGGGTGATACCTCCAGATGCCGGTGTTGATCTGGACCCGCTGGGAGTCGGCCGAGCCGGGCGGGCCGATCCGCGATGTGCCCTGAATGCCGTGCCGGCCCCACAGCCAGCCGTCAGGGCCCCAGGTCAGGCCGTTGGCAGGCGTGTGGCCCACGCTCTCTTGATCAAAGCCGTCGAGGACGACCACCGGAGGGCCATCCGGCACGAGGTCGTCGTTGGCATCGGGAATGAAGAGCACCTGCGGCAGGTCGATCACCCACACCCCGCCGAGGCCGACGGCCACGCTCGTCAGCCGCGTGCCCTGATCCCAAAACACCGTCCGCTCGTCGTGCCGGCCATCGCCGTCGGTGTCGGTGAAGACCACCAGCCGATCACGGAGCGTGTCGTCCCAGACGCCCAGACCGTTGCCGGCCCAGGTGAAGTTTTCCGCCACCCACAGCCGGCCGCGGCCGTCGGTCGCCATCGCGATCGGATTGCACACCTCGGGCTCGGCCGCAAACACCTCCAGGCGAAAGCCGGGTGGAAGCTGTGCGGTAGCCGCCGTCTCAGCGGCGTTCAGCGGCTCGGCCGTCGACCGCTCGGTGTCGGGCGGCTGGGGAAACTCCGCCGCCAGCACCGGCGCGTCCAGCAACCCCACAGCCAGCACCACCACCGCACGCCACACGCTCGCCCTCATAGCTGCTCCCCACCGATGAATTAGACCGAACCTGGCCCCATCATACGGCGTGGCCACGCAGTGTGGCGGTCACGCAAGCCGCCCAAACTCAAAGCTGGGAATTCGTCGGTTCATCCACAGGCGAAGCCCCACAGCCATCGTTCCGACGACCACAAGCGGCACCGATCTCGCCCATCCATCAACCGCTCCACTGCCGCCGAGATTCAGCAGCCCCGCGTAGCTCATCGCCCCGGCGATGATGCCGCCATAGCCGATGGCAAAAAACGCCACAAACTTCAGCACGATCGAACGCAGCGTCAGCGTCAGTTCGACCACCGAGACCACAATCACGGCCAGCCCCACGACCAGGCCGACAAGCGGCACCAGCTTCCACAGCTCGCCGGTGTTCCACACCAGCAGCACACCACTCGCCACGGCGAGCGTGAGCACAGGGATTCGCATCTGCCGCGCGAGGAGCCCACGCATCGCAGCCACATACTGCGGCCGCGGGAGCAGACCTCCAATCTCACACGGCAGCCGCAGGGCTCGCTCGTGCCAGACCATTCCTGGCCGAAGCCATAGTGCTGCCAGGGCAATCGCCCCCAGAGCCACGGCCAGCTGCTGGGGTTTCTCACGAAAGGCTGGCACCGCGATGCTCATCATCACCGGGGCGAGCACCACTCCAATGCTTCCCTGAAGGATCATCTGCCCTCGCGGGATAGCCAGCTCGCCCTCCGCGAGTAGGCGGCGGCGGCCTGCAGCCGTGTCAGGCGAACTGAGCCGATCCTTCCGCAGCGCGGGGCCGGCCATCGCGGCCGCCGGCCCCCAGAGGCTTCCCGCAGTTGGTCCCTGCAGACGCCCCCCGCGGTCGAGCTGCTGCCAGACACCGAGCCGGCTCGTTGTCACCGCCGATGTCCGGCCCCGCTCTGCCAGCGACACCATGTAGAGGCCCATCGCCCGCCAGGCGATGCCCGCCAGCACCAGCACCGCTGCCAGCACAGCCCAGGTAGTTGGCGTCGGCAGGTTTGTGGCCACAAACTGGTCAAACCACACCCACCACCAGCCCCGATCGATGCTCGCCACCGGCACCAGAAACCCCACGCACCATGCCAGGCTGATCGGCAGCACGAGCATCCCGGGCATCGCGCGGCGTCGGTCCCACTCAAGCATCGCTGCCGGCACGAGGGCCGCAAACGCTGCCCAGAGCACCGCCGGCAGCGGCGCCACATGCACCCGCACCAACGCGACCGCCGCGACGAGGGTGATCAGGATAAGCAGCACCGCCACCACCCGCCGGTGCGCCTGGGCATAGCCGGGGACAACCGCCGCCGCCGACACAACGAGCATCCCCGCCACGGAAACGATCAGCAGTCCGGAGACGACCATGGTCGCCCCCAGCAGGCCCCAGGCTACCGCCAGCCGCCCCCGATCGATATGGCTTGGAGCGCGGTGCATGGAAGGCAGGTTCTGCTCACACCACGCCCACACGCTGCCGCCCAGGGCCAGCCCATCGGGCGGCACGAGCAGCGTCCGGAGGGTGGGATGCTGTTGCAGCTTCGCAAGTCGCTCAGCATCGAGGCTGGCCACGCGTTGCTGCATGTCCCTCGGCAGCCCCCACACCTCAACCGCCGGCATCGCGATCACCGTGTCGACGAGCATCGCAAACCA
>CALCGM010000563.1 GCA_937900985.1 uncultured Planctomycetaceae bacterium
GTGCGGAGGCCGATGGCATCCACGCTCGAAACGTGAACGAGCTTGGCAGCGGCTTCGCGGGCAGCACGCGCCACACGGCGGCTGCCATCGACATTCGCCCTCCACATCTCGTCGCCATGCCGGCGGCCGATGTGCACCTTGGCAGCGGCGTGAACGACGAGAGACGCCGCCTCGCAGCCACGTTCCAGAAACTGGTCGTCTCCCAAACTCCCTTCGAGAATCTCGATCGGCAGGTCGGCCAGAGCACGGTCGACCCCCGACCGCCGAGGTCGCACAAGGGCCCGCACGCGATGGCCCTGAGCATGCAGCAGCCGCACCACGTTGTTGCCCACGAAGCCAGTGGCTCCAGTCACGACCACCAGCGACCCCGGCTGGAGAACCCCTCCCGAGGCTCGCGTTTTGGCGGAGGACGAGGGCCGCTGCGAGAACGACGGTGATTGAAATGAGGTCGTGTGTGCGATCATGACGGACTCTCGAAAAACAGTCGGAACTGCCGTGCGGGTTCCTTCGCTCCGTCCGCCGAACCCGATTTCATCCTAGTTCGGTATTGTACGTGAAGCCATTTTTCTCAAGCCGGTGGTTTTGTGTTATGTCGGTCGGGAGGGTGGTACGGGACGAGACGGTGGTGACGGAGGGGAGGGTGATGCCTCAAGTTGCATCGTCGCCCCAGACGAAATATGCAGCACGAGATGGGGATGGGGCAGCCTGTCGTCATGGTCGGCAGACACTCGGTCTGACCGTCTGGGAAGGTCCAACGCAGGAGGCGGAGTGTGGCCGATGTGGTCGTAAAGGCGGTGACGACCCGCGGTGAGCAGCGACGGTTCGTCGACCTGCCGTGGCAGATCTATCAAGACGATCCCTGCTGGAGGCCGCCCCTGCGGATGGCCCAGGAGGAGCTTCTCGGCTTCCGCCACCACCCGTTCTACGACCGCTCCAAGAGCCGCAGTTTTCTGGCCACCCGCGGCAGCCGGGACGTTGGCAGGATCACCGCCATCGTCAACGCCGGCCATGTCGAGCGGTATGGTGAAAACCGTGGCTTCTTCGGCTTCTTCGAGTGTGAAGACGACCTGCCTGCCGCCGAATCGCTGTTTACGGCGGCTCGAGAATGGCTTGATGAACAGGGCATGACAACCGTCCGAGGGCCGACGAACCCAACCCTCAACTATGAGTGTGGCCTGCTGATCGACGGCTTCGACACGCCGCCCTTTTTCATGATGACCCACAACCGGCCCTACTACGCGGGCCTGGTGGAAGCCCAGGGGTTTGGCAAGATCGAAGACCTCTACGCCTTCTGGGGCGAGATGTCGATGCTCGACACGATCGACTCCAAGCTCGGCGTGATGGTGGAGGGTGTCAAAGAGCGGTTTGGTGTGTCGGTGCGACCGCTCGACCGCAGCCGCTTTGCCGACGAGGTGCGGATGTTTCTCGACATCTACAACTCAAGCCTCGGCGGCACCTGGGGCTTCGTGCCGCTCAGCGATGGTGAGGTTCGGCACATGGCCGAGAGCCTGAAGTATCTGATCGAGCCGGAGCTCGCGCTGGTGGCGGAGGTGGACGGGAAGCCGATCGGTTCGGTGTTTTGCCTGCTCGACTACAACGACCGCATCAAGGCGATCAACGGCCGCCTGTTTCCCTTCGGCTTCATGAAGCTGCTCTGGAATAAGCGGGCGATCAAACGGATGCGGGCCGTGAGTACGAATGTCGTGCCGGAGTATCAGGCGTGGGGCGTGGGGCTCGTGCTGATGGCGGCGCTCGTGCCTCGACTCTACAAGTGGGGCATGCAGGAGGTGGAGTTTTCCTGGGTGCTGGAGAGCAACCACCTCTCCAAGCGAACGCTGGAGCGTGGTGGCGCCATCGTCACCAAGAAATACCGCATCTACCAGAACGACCCACCCGTGGCGATTACCGGGAACGGCTGACGCTACCCGGCGAGCCGGTGGACCTGCTGCCGACCACCACACCGCCTGCGGTGCTGCCGGCCACCACGCCGGGCGACCGCAGCTGCGTGACCGAGGTGCCCCGTGTGGAACGCCGCGATCGGCTGCGGCGAGACCGGCTCTGCGCAGAACTCCCGCGATGGGTTCGCTCCCACCGCATCGAGCCGTAGTTGATGCCGGAGAGATTGAAACTGCGGTAGGGGTTTTGTGGGCTGACGGCAAACGCCGGCGACGTTGTGGTCACGACGATGGCAACAGCCGTGAGGGTGAGCATCCACCTGCGACACAGCGTGCTGGGGTTGATCATCGGGTCCTCCGGGAAAAGCGTCTCAAAGCCCTGACAGGTTCACTCTACGCACGCACGACCTGAGGCGTTCACCACGGCGGCAGATCTCAGGGCTGCTGACCAGGACGCTTGGGGCGATAGCCAACGCTCGAGCGGCTGCGGGCTCGCTTGCCAGCCCCTTTGCCCGCCGGCCTGCCGCCAGGTTTCCCGCGGATGTGATCGCCGCTGGTCGCCTCCGTGAAGGCTCGGGTGGCCTCACGGCGCTTGCGGTCGAGGGCCTCTTTCGGCGGTCGTTCCGGGATCAGGCAGTCGCAGCCGCTGCCGATTAGGTCGTGCCGTCCGGCCTGCTCGAGCGCTCGCCGCACCTCGAAGTAGTTCTCCGGCTTGAAAAACTGGAGCAACGCCCGCTGCAT
>CALCGM010000564.1 GCA_937900985.1 uncultured Planctomycetaceae bacterium
CGTGGCCCTGGGGGGGCAGTCGCTCCTCGATGCCGCCGGCGAACGGATCCCTTTTGAGCGGTTTGCCTGGCTCTTCGCGCCGACCGCCACAGGCATGGTGCCCGCAACGATTCCTGCGTCTCCGCGGGCTCTGGAGGTGCTTTCTCGCCTGCCGATCGCCCCGCACGGGGCTGACGGACGTTTTTGACCGTTTTTTGACATTCGCCCGACGGAGATATGACGCTCCGCGGATGGCAAAACCGGCGTGATCGTGCACAGTAGAAGGACGGCCACGGCAGCACGAAGCTCTGCGGCGAGAAACGTCTCCTTTCGAGGGTCATCGCATGACACCAAACACGATCCTGGAGCCTGCCTCCCGGTCAGCGGACGCGGCAGACAACGACGACGCGATGACCGAGGGCCAGGGCGTCGACATGGAAGCCGTTGCCGTCGTCGACGATCGGCCGGGTGGACATCTCGATGCGATGATCGTGCCGGAGGGTGCGGCAGAGCCTCGTCGCGATGGTGCGAAGGAGCTGATGCGGGGCGGCTGGTCAGACATCGATTGGCCAGTCCTGGGCTGGATCGGCGGCATCCACATCGCTGCGTTGGCGGCCCCGTTCTGCTTCACCTGGTCGGGGCTCCTGATCGCCGTGGTGCTGGCCTGGGTGACCGGCGGGCTGGGGGTCTGCCTCGGCTACCACCGCCTGCTAACGCACGGGAGCTTTGGCACGTTTCGGCCCGTGCGGTGGTTGTTTGCCTTCCTCGGCGGCATCTCTGGCGAAGGGTCGTCGCTGATCTGGGTGGCCAATCACCGCAAACACCATGTGTTTAGCGACCAAGAGGGCGACCCCCACTCCCCTCGCGACGGCGGTTTGTGGGCCCACATGCTCTGGCTGTTTCCCAGGCACCCACAGGCGGAGGTCGACGCCCACATCAAGCGGTGGGCTCCCGACCTCCAGAAAGACGCCGGCCTCCGCTTCCTCCACAGCACCTTTCTGCTGTGGCACATCCTGATGGGCGTGGCCCTGCTGGCGAGTGGCTGGGCCTACGGCGGTCCTTCGGTCGGCCTCTCGTGGCTCATCTGGGGCATGGCGGTGCGGATGGTCTACGTCTTCCACGTGACCTGGTTTGTCAACTCCGCGACCCACATGTGGGGCTACCGCAACTACGAGACCACCGACGATTCCACCAATCTCTGGTGGGTGGGCCTGCTGGCGTTTGGCGAGGGCTGGCACAACAACCACCATGCGTATCAGCGGATGGCGCGTCACGGCCACCGCTGGTGGGAGGTCGACGTCACCTACTGGGCCATTCTGACGCTGGAACGGCTGGGGCTTGCCTGGGACGTGGTCCACACGATCCCTCGATCGCCTTCCGCCGCCAAGAGCCGGGCGGTGGCCAGCAGCTGAGAGAGCAACTTTTTCGCGGGTTTTCCGCAGGAATGGCCTTGGGGAGGGCTGTGGCCCCGGGCTGTTCGTGTTGCAATCCCCGGGCCTCCCGGTAGACTCCGTTGCAACTTTGAAAGATTCCACGCACACATTCTGCAGAAACTGTTTGGGCCTACATGTCACTGACGAAAGAACGGAAGTCGGATCTGATCGGTGAGTTTAAGCGGGGCGAGGCCGACACCGGTTCCGCTGAGGTGCAGATCGCGCTGCTCTCCGACCGCATCACGCAGCTCACGCAACACTTCAAAAAACACGCAAAAGATCATGCGAGCCGTCGCGGCTTGCTGATGATGGTCAGCCGTCGTCGTCGACTGCTCGACTACCTCAAGCGGGTCGCACCGAACCGCTACCTTGAGATCATCCAGCGGCTCAACATCCGCAAGTGACGGTGGGCTGAGGCGTTTCTGCACCGTCGTGGGCTCGCCGCTGCTGCGAGCGGTGGTCGTTTGGCTGCTGTTTCCAGGAGCAGAGGGCCGGAGGCTCTGGTCGCTGGCAAGATCGAAGCAAGGCCGCTCAAAAGCCGTCGCTTCGGGGGCCTGTTTCGTTTTCGGGGGGAAAAGATTCGCGAGCCGCGGGCCATCAGGGCCGCAACTCGGAACTGCCCGCACAACCCACGGTGGGGCGGCGGTTCTGTGCGTCAAAACGGCTGCTGCGGCCACCTGGATCCAGCAGCCATCACAAATCATGGGTTTGGTTGAGAATTGAAATCGAGGGTCTTTGGCTTCTGTCGGAATGGGTCTGACAGCATCGCCGCCCCAGCTCGCTCCTGTCGGTCACGGCCTGCCTGTCTTTCACAGACGGTGGGGCTGCGAGGCCGGGTGGAGCAGAACGAAAATGTTTGGAAGGAATGGTATGGCTGTGAAAGTGCGAGTTGAGCGGACGATTGGTGATCGCGTGTTGAGCATGGAGACGGGCCTGCTGGCAAAGCAGGCTGCCGGCAGTGTGCTCGTGCAGTATGGCGAGACGGTGGTGCTGGTGGCGGCGGCCACGGGAGCCCCGCGGGCGGGCATCGACTTCTTCCCGCTGACGTGCGACTACCGCGAACGAGCTGCGGCTGCAGGTAAGTTTCCGGGAGGCTTCCTCAAGCGGGAAGGCCGCCCCACGATGAAGGAGACGCTCACCAGCCGACTGATCGACCGTCCCATCCGGCCTCTCTTCCCCGTCGGCTTCAACGATGAGGTGCAGGTGCAGGCATCGGTGCTCGCCAGCGACCGCCAGACCGATGGCGATGTGCTCGCCATGAACGGTGCATCGGCTGCCCTGTGCATCTCCGAGCTCCCTTTCCATGGCCCGATCGGCAGCGTGCGGCTGGCCCAGATCGACGGCGTGTTTGTGCCCTTCCCCTCGCAGGATCAGCTTGAGGAGAGCGATCTCGACCTGATCGTGTCGGGCAGCGAAGACTCCGTCTTGATGATCGAGGGCTTTGCCCGCGAGATGCCTGAGGATCGCATGCTCGAGGCGATCGACGAGTGCCAGCGGATCATCCGCGAGCTCTGCCTGATGCAGAAGGAGCTGATGGAAAAGGGTGGCAAGGCGAAGAAGGAATACGACATTCCCGACTACAAGCCCCTTCAGGAGCGGATCTACGGGGCCTACCTCGCCGACATGAAGCAGATCAAGGCGATCGAGGGCAAGCTTGAGCGGAATGAGGCCAGCAAGAAGCTCAAGGAGCGGGCCAAGGCTGAGCTGATTCCCGATCCCGAGGCGGAAGGCGCGATCTGCGAGGGTCACTTCTCGCACGTCTGGCACGACCTCGAGGAGAAGGCCGTCCGTGAGCTGATCCTGGAAGGGCGTCGCCCCGATGGCCGCGACTCGGCGTCGCTGCGGCCCATCAGCTGCGAGGTAGACCTCCTGCCCCGCGTGCACGGATCCGCGCTCTTCCAGCGTGGCGAAACGCAGGCTCTCGTCACCATCACGCTCGGCACTGGGAAGGATGAGCAGCGGGTTGACGGCCTCTTCGACGAATACTCGAAGAAGTTCATGCTCGACTACTACTTCCCGTCGTTCTCCGTTGGCGAAGTGCGTCCCATCCGTGGCCCCGGCCGTCGTGAGATTGGCCACGGTGCCTTGGCTGAGCGAAGCGTGAAGCCGGTCCTGCCCGATCCCGACACCTTCCCTTACACGATCCGCGTGATCTCCGACATCCTCGAGTCAAACGGTTCGAGTTCGATGGCGTCGGTGTGTGGAGCCACGCTCGGCCTGATGGCTGCGGGCGTGCCGATCAGCAACCCGGTTGCCGGCATCTCGGTGGGCCTCGTCAAGGAAACCGACGATCGCTGGACGCTGCTGACCGACATCATCGGCGACGAAGACCACTTCGGCGACATGGACTTCAAGATCGCGGGCTCGCAGGCCGGCATCACGGGCATCCAGCTCGACCTGAAGATCGCGGGCATTTCCCGCGAGATCATCAAGGCCACGCTCGGGCAGTCGCGTGACGCTCGCATGGAGATCCTGCGAAACATGATCACGGCGATCCGTCGTCCGCGGGCCGAGATCTCCGGTCATGCTCCGCGTCTGCTGCGAACGCAGATCAACCCGGAGAAGATCGGTCTTCTGATCGGCCCTGGCGGCAAGACGATCCGCGCGATCCAGGAGAGCACCGGCGCCAATATCGAGGTCGAGGACGACGGCACCGTGACGGTGGCGGCCCACGACGGCGAGAGCGCCATGGCGGCAATGGCCAAGGTCGAGGCGCTCACCGCGTCGATCCAGATTGGCCGCGTGTATGAGGGCCGCGTGACGAGCGTCAAAGACTTTGGCGCCTTTGTCGAGCTGGTGCCGGGCAAGGACGGCCTCTGCCACATCAGCGAGCTTTCTGATGAGTATGTCGCCAGTGTTGGCGACGTCTGTCAGGTTGGCGATGTGATGCGGGTCAAGGTGATCGCTGTTGACGATCAGGATCGGGTCAAGCTGAGCCGCCGGGCAGCCATGCGTGAGCTCGCCGAAGAGAATGGTGAAGCGCCGGAAGCGGTCGAAGCGGAATCCACCGACGAGTGATCGATGGCAGCGGGTGATGATGCGGGTCGATCGGTCGCCGACGTCTACTCAGAGCTCTCCGCTCTGGTGGGAGGGTTGGCCCACGAGATCCGCAACCCGCTCTCCACGATCCAGCTCAACATGGAACTGCTCGCCGAGGACTTCTCGGACGACAGTTCCACTGGGCCGCATCGGCAGCGGGATCGTCGTGCCAAGGCAAAGATCGAGTTGGTCCGCCAGGAGTGTGAGCGGCTGCAGCGGCTCCTGGGGGACTTCCTCGACTTTGCTCGGCAGGAGACGCTCACGCTTGAGCCAGGCAACCTCAATGAAGAGGTTGGGCAAGCGCTTGATTTCTTTGCGGCCCGTGCAGCGGAGGCAGGCGTCGAGGTGGTCCGTTACCTCGACCCTGCCCTGCCCAAGGTGCGGTTTGACCGGGAGACGTTTCGCTCGGCAGTTCTCAATCTGCTGATCAATGCCGTGCAGGCAATGAAAAGCGGAGGGCAGCTGGTGGTGCGAACGCGAGCCGCTGGGCTCGGTGTGCTGCTGGAGCTGATCGACACTGGTCCGGGCATGGATGCGGAAACCCTTGCCAAGGCGTTTCGGGCCTTCTACTCCACCAAGCAGGGTGGGTCTGGGCTGGGGCTGCCAACGGCTCGTAAAATCATCGAGTCGCACGGTGGGAGTATCGACGTGGAGAGCGCTCCTGGCCGCGGCACGAAGGTTGCCATCTGGCTCCCTGCCCCGCCCCGACTGGCGACGCAGGAGCAGGGCGAGCCGGCCTGACGCGGCACGGGGCGGGGCCACCGTCGGCTCGGCGGCACCTGGACGGCACCTCTTCCATCTCCTTACAACAGGTCCATGTCAGCAGCAAAAAACGAACCAGTGGATGATTCAGTCGCGGCGCCGTCGGCGTCGCTTGTGAGCGTCTTGGTGGTCGACAACGACCTCGCGCACGCCCGCACGATGGCCGAGGTGCTTGAGAGGCTCGGCTACCGGTGTGTGGTGGCTGGCGGCGGCAAGGAAGGTGCCGACCGGATCGCCAACGAGGTGTTTGATGTCGTGGTGACCGACCTGATGATGAACGACATCGGCGGGCTCGACATCCTGGCAGCAGCCAAGCAGGCGTCTTCGGAAACGCAGGTGATCGTGGTCACAGGCCACGGCACCATCCCCTCCGCGGTCGCTGCGATGCAGCAGGGAGCCTACTCCTACCTGCAAAAGCCGCTCGACCTCGCGCAGCTGCGGAGTGCCGTCGAGAAGGCGGCCGAAGGCGTGCTTCTCAAGCGGGAAAACCTTGAGCTCAATCGCCGGCTTGATGAGAAGTTTGGGTTTGAGGGGGTGATCGGCAGCAGCCCGCTGATGCTTGGGCTGGTGGATCGCCTCAAGCGGATCGCTCCCACGGATGCGACGGTTTTGATCCAGGGAGAGACCGGCACCGGCAAGGAGCTTGTCGCCCAGGCGATCCACCAAAACAGCCCTCGCAAGCCGAAGCCGTTTGTGGCGCTCAACTGTGCGGCCCTCTCGGAAAACATCCTCGAGAGCGAACTGTTTGGCCACATCAAAGGCGCGTTTACCGATGCGTCGAGCGACCGGGTTGGGAAGTTTGAATACGCCAATGGCGGCACGCTCTTCCTCGACGAGGTGGGCGATATGCCGATGGCCACGCAGATCAAGCTGCTGCGGGTGCTGGAATCGTCGGAAATCA
>CALCGM010000565.1 GCA_937900985.1 uncultured Planctomycetaceae bacterium
TCCCCAAGACCTCCAGCGGCAAGATCCAGCGGCACCTCTGCCGCAAGCAGTTCCAGGAGGGCACGCTCGAGGTGGTGGAGCAGCAGATCTCGTGGGAGCAGCCCGCGGATGCCGTCAGCCCTTCGAGCCCCGCTGCACAGCCCGTGGCGCGATCGGGAAGCGATATGCCCAGGCTCGCGCGGCTGCGGCCGATTGGCGATGCCGGCCGGGCGGGCAAGCCGCAGCGGCAGCTGCCCGAGTCGCTGGTGCAAACGGTCTACGAGCATGTTCGCACGGTGGCGAAGGAGCGGGCCCGCGACCTCTCGCTCGACACCAACATCGTGGAGCTCGGCCTCGATTCGCTGGAGCGGATGGAGATTGTGGCGGCGCTCGAAGAGACGTTTGGGGGGCGGTTTCCTGAGCAGGTTTTGCCGATGATCGAAACCTGCCGCGAGGTGGCCGAGGCCATCATCGACCACCTGCCTGGTGGGGGCGAACTGCTGGCGGCGTCGGGAGCGTCGGAGTTCAGCGGGGAGGTTGCGGAAGAGGCCTACCGGATCGAGGCATTTCCCGAAGTGCGGGCCCTCGAACAGAACTTCCAGATGATCCGAGAGGCGGGCCTCGACAACCCCTACTTCAGCGTCCATGAAGGGATTGCTGGAGACTGCACCCGGATTGGCGGCCGCGAGCTGATCAGCTGGGCCACCTACAACTATCTCGGCATGTCGGGCGAGCCAGCGGTGGCGGCTGCCGGCAAGGCGGCGATCGACCGCTTCGGCACGAGTGCCTCCGCCAGCCGGCTGGTCTCGGGCGAAAAGACGATTCACGTCGAGCTTGAGCGGGCGGTCGCCGATCTCGTCGGCACCGAGGATGCGATCACGTTTGTGGGCGGCCATGCCACCAATGAAACGGTGATCGGCCACGTGGTTGGCCCTGGCGATCTGATCCTTCACGACGCTCTGGCCCACAACAGCATCCAGCAGGGGGCCGTGCTCTCCGGTGCCCGGCGGCGGGCCTTCCCGCACAACGACTTCGAGGCGGCGGATGCCCTGCTCGCCCAGGTTCGCGGGCAGTATCGCCGCGTGCTGATGGTGGTCGAGGGCATCTACAGCATGGACGGCGATTTCGCCGACGTGCCGCGATTTGTGGAGGTGGCTCGACGTCACAAGGCCCTGCTGATGGTCGACGAAGCCCACTCCATCGGCGTGATGGGCCAGCGTGGCCGAGGCATCGCCGAGCACTTCGGCATGGATCCCGCGGATGTCGACCTCTGGATGGGCACGCTCTCCAAGGCCTTCGGCAGCTGCGGCGGCTACATCGCAGGCTCCAAAACGCTTGTCCGCTGGCTGAAATACACGGTTCCGGGCTTCGTCTACTCGATCGGCCTGCCGCCGTCGGCCGCTGGTGCGGCGCTGGCGGCGATCAGCCTCCTGCACGAGCAGCCTGAGCGGGTGGCGCAGCTGCAGGCCAACTCTGCTCTGTTTCTCGAACTGGCCGCTGAGGCGGGCCTCGATACCGGCCAGTCGTCGAACTCCGGCGTGGTGCCGGTGATCCTGGGAAGTTCGCTGCTGAGCCTGCAGCTCTCCAGGGCCCTCTTCGCACGCGGGATCAATGTGCAGCCGATCCTCTATCCCGCCGTGGAAGAGGCAGCTGCCCGACTGCGGTTCTTCATCACCTCCAAGCATACGGAGGAGCAGATTCGCACCACGGTGGCTGTGATGCGGGAGGAACTGGAAAAGATCGCCCCCGAGGTGATTCGGCCTGCTGGCCGAGCAGGCGGCCGGTCCCTTCCGGAGGTTGCCCAGGCCCGGCTATAACCGGGCCATGCCAGCCCCCACGACCACCTCCGCCGAACCCGCGTCGTCGGGCCCACGGGAAACGGCCAACCACCGTCTCGTGCTCCCGGCCGACGCCAACCACTACGGCACGCTCTACGCCGGTGCCCTGCTGCAGTATGGGCTGGAAACAGCCTACGCCACGGCAACCCGTGCCGTTGGCCCGGCTGCAAACCTGATGCTCCGTCGGGTGATTGCCCTGGAGTGTCGCCAGAGCGTTCCGGTGGGGTCGCTCGTGGAGATTCGTGGTGCCGTGCTCTCGGTGCGGCAGGGCTATCTGGCCGTGGGCGTGATCGGCATGCCGTTGCGAGGCCAGGAGCTGCCCTGGATGGACGGCCTGTTTGGCTTTGCTCAGGTGGGCCCAGACGGCCTGCCTTCGGTGCTGCCGGTCGAGGTGGAGCCCGTGGCGGCCTGCCCGCTCTGGCAGCCGCTGATCGAGCGGCATGCCAAGCTCTCTAAGGTGCGTGGTGCCACTGCCAGCTGGCTCAACAAAAAAAAACCGCCGTCGGAGGAAACTCCTCCGACGGCGGGCGAACCGTCACGGCTGACCTCGTGACATGGATCGGTTGGTAGTCGCGATCAGTATTTGATCTCGACACCGAAGTCGATGCCGTTGGTGAACACGTACTCGTTGCCACCGGCCTGCGGGGCGATCTGGTTGTAGAAGCCTGGCACGATCTTCGTGTAGGAACCGTTGGCCTGCACCTCGGTGATGCCAGGGCCAGGGCCCGGCACCGTCTGGCCGACTGGATTCACGTAGATCGTTCCACCCGTGGTGTTGCGGGCAACCTTCTGGACCGGCTGGGCGGTCGTCTCGTACGCCGTGTTGGATGAGGCTCGTGCGATCTGCGAGAGCCACATGCCCGTGTAACCGAAGTTCAGTGAGATCGCCTGGCTGACCTTGAACTGGGTGCCGAACCGCCACTCACCCACAGGCGAGAAGACGAAGCGGTGCTTCGACTGCTGCGTGGCGTTGACCTGCCCGGTTGGGA
>CALCGM010000566.1 GCA_937900985.1 uncultured Planctomycetaceae bacterium
AAGGCGAGCATCGCCATGATGGCCACAAAGACCAGCAATGACTTTTGATAGCGGCGAAAAACGTCGAACGAACCGGCCATGAGGTCACCTGAGTCGGGCCGGCAAGATGCCGACAGGAGCCGAGGAGGCTTGACAAGAAAAACGTGGGGACGATATCGGTCAGAGGCGGTGGAGCTGCTTTTCCGCGGTCGGAACCCCGTCCGTCGACACACTCACCTCTCGTTGAGCCGAAGCTCGACGCGGCGAAGAACGACAGCATCGAGCTCATGGCCCTCACGGGCGTCTGAGCGTCATCCAACGAATCAGGAAAACCTCCACGGAGTGTGGCAGGTTTCCCCTTCGGAGTGAAAGCGGAGATTGTAGCGCCCCTGGTGGAAGCTGCAATCCCGGTTCGATGTGGCGGAGCGAGCCCCCAGGCAGAGGACCGACGAGTATGGCGAAAAAACCCTCCGTGAACGGCAAACCGCTGGTGATTGTCGAGTCTCCAGCGAAGGCCCGCACGATCTCAAAGTTTCTCGGAGGCAGCTACAACGTCGAAGCCAGCGTGGGCCACATCCGCGACCTGCCGGACAAGGCAGCGGAGGTGCCTGCCACGGTCCGAGGCAAGCCCTGGGCGAGAATGGGCGTCAACATCGACGAGGATTTCGCCCCGATCTACGTTGTTTCCCCGCAGAAGAAGAAGCAGGTCGACAAACTCAAGACCCTCTTGGCCCAGGCCCCGGCCCTCTACCTGGCGACAGACGAAGACCGCGAGGGGGAGGCCATCAGCTGGCACCTTAGCGAGGTGCTCAAGCCGCGGGTGGCGGTGCACCGGCTCGTGTTTCACGAGATCACCCGATCGGCGATCGAGGCCGCCCTGGAGAATCCCCGCACGATCAACACGGCGATGGTCGATGCGCAGGAAACCCGGCGGATTCTCGACCGCCTCTACGGCTACGGGGTGTCGCCGCTGCTCTGGAAGAAGGTGGGGCCCAAGCTCTCGGCAGGCCGCGTGCAGAGCGTGGCGGTGCGGCTGCTGGTGGAACGGGAGCGGGCCCGCATGGCCTTTCGGTCGGGGACGTGGTGGGATCTTTCGGCCGTGTTTGCCGCCAGGCCGCCGCATCCTTCAGCGGGGTTTGACGCTCGGCTCACGAGCCTCGCCGGCCGCCCGCTGGCCAAGGGGCACGACTTCGATCCAGCGACCGGTCGACTGAAAAACCCGCGTGCCGTGCTTCTCGACGAGCAGGCGGCCGTCGACCTGCGCAACCAGCTGGAAACGGCAGCGTTCACGGTGGCTGGCCGGGAAGACAAGCCCTTCACCCAGCGGCCGAGCCCACCATTCACCACCAGCTCACTGCAGCAGGAGGCCAACCGCAAGTGTGGCTTCACAGCCCGCCGCACGATGCAGGTGGCCCAGTCGCTCTATGAAAATGGCCACATCACCTACATGCGAACGGACTCGACATCGCTGGCGGGGGAAGCGATCGCGGCCATCCGCCGCACGGTCGAGAAGCTCTACGGGGCGGGCCACCTGCCTGCGTCGCCGAGGACCTACCGCACGAAAGTCGCCAACGCCCAGGAGGCCCACGAAGCGATTCGACCAGCCGGCACGGGCATGCCCACGCCGGAGTCGCTCCGCGGCCGACTCGACGCCGACGGCCTGCGGCTCTACTCGCTGATCTGGAAACGGACCATCGCCTGCCAGATGGCAGAGGCCCGCGGCCAGCAGACCACGCTCTGCATTGCAGCCGATCTTGCCGACGGCACGCAGGCCAGCTTCACCGCCACCGGCAAGACGATCGAGTTTGCCGGCTTTCTGCGGGCCTACGTGGAGGGCTCCGACGATCCTGCCGCCGACCTGGCCGACAAGGAGACGATCCTGCCGCCGCTCGCGGTGGGCGACGCCGTCGACTGCCGCCTGCTGGAAGCCGCCAGCCACACCACGCAGCCGCCCGCCCGCTACACCGAAGCGACCCTGACGAAGGCCCTGGAAGAAAAAGGGATCGGCCGGCCCAGCACCTACGCCGCCACGATCGACACGATCCAGCGGCGGGCGTATTGCTGCAAGCGGGGCAACGCCCTCGTGCCCAGCTGGGTGGGCTTTGCCGTCTGCCAGCTCATGGAGCAGGGCCTGCCAGCCCTGATCGACTACGCCTTCACCGCGGAGATGGAAGAGCAGCTCGACGGCATCAGCCGAGGCGAAGGCGAGAAGGTCGGCTATCTGAAGAAGTTTTACTTCGGCAACGGCAAGGCCGGCCTCAAGGCAATGCTCAAGGAAGCGGAGACCATTGATCCCCGAAAGGCGAGCAGCATTCCGATCACAGGCGACGTGGTGGTGCGTGTTGGCCGCTACGGACCGTTCATTGAAGATGCCGACGGGCGACGGGCGACGCTGCCTCCCGAAGAGAAGCTCGCCCCGGATGAGCTCACAGCAGAGCGGTGTGCGGAGCTGCTGTCGAAGTCGTCGAAAGCGGATGAGCCGCTCGGGCATTGCCCAAAGACCGGGCTCCCCGTGTATGCCAAGAACGGCCGCTTCGGACCGTATGTGCAGCTCGGCGATGCGGAAGAAGGTGGCCCGAAGCCGAAGTCGGCGTCGCTGCTCAAGGGCATGTCGCTGGAGACCATCGACCTGATCACCGCTCTGCGGCTGCTCGACCTCCCCCGTTCGCTTGGCGTGCATCCCCAGAGCGGCAAGGAGATCACCGCCCTCAACGGCCGTTACGGCCCCTACATCACCTGCGATGGCGACTCGCGGAGCCTGCCAGACAATCTCTCGCCCCTGGATATCACGCTTCCCGAAGCCGTGCACCTGCTCAAGCAGCCGAAGGCCCGCGGCAAGCGATCAGCCCCCGCAGCCCTGCAGACTCTCGGCACGTCTCCGGTCACCGAGAAACCGGTCGTGCTTCTCAACGGCCGCTACGGCCCCTACGTCAGCGACGGCGCAACCAACGCCTCCCTTCCCAAGGGCACTGCGACCGACACCGTGACCCTCGACACCGCCCTCGCCCTGCTCGCCACCCGCGCCGCCGCCGGCCCCCGCCGCGGCCGCGGCGGCAGAAGGACGGCCGTGAAGAAGGCCACGACGAAAGCGGCTCCGAAAAAAGCGGCAAAGACGAAGGTCGCGAAGAAGAAGGTCGCCGCCAAGAAAAAGGCCGCCAAGAAAACGGTCAAGAAAAAAGGTTGAAATAAGGGAAGACCGCGCGCGGATGGTCCGGCTCGGCAGGCGGCAAAAGTCTCGTCGCACGCAAGCGGGACGGGTCCTCGGGCCGCAAAGCGGCCTCGGCTGTGCCGAGGTG
>CALCGM010000567.1 GCA_937900985.1 uncultured Planctomycetaceae bacterium
CGAGATCGACCCAATCCTTTGGTCGTGACGCGAAAGCCTTCATGACGATCAGGTCCTCGGCTGAGGCGGTTGGCAGCCAGATGTCCGGTGCGAACTCGTACAGCGTGGCCCGTGCCACTGTGGACTCCTCGAAAGGCATCCCACCAAGGGCGATGTCGAGACCTACGCCCGAGGGCGCCTGCACTAGCAAGACACGAGTCGAAAGCGCGAACTCGATGGGGTTTGAAACGCGCGGTTCATACCAGGTGAGGATCTCCTGAACGAAACGCTCTTCTCCGCCGAAACCGGTGAGTAGTGTGACGTCGACGTCGATTGTCTCTCGTGGTTCGCCCCACCGTTGCAGAGCGAGGCCGCCGATCAGGCAGAAACGCCAGCCGCGTTCCTCGAACCTCCGACGGAGGTCTGCGGCCGCACGATACACCTCAAGCATCGCGACGAGCCTTCATAAACCAACGTTGCTGATCGATGAGGCCAGAGGTCTGTCGAGCCACACGAGGAGGGAGTCGATAGTTGGCAGGTCCGGTCAGCAGTGCGAGAGCCTTGTGCCCGTCGAGCGACCGCAGTTCCTCCCGTCGCACCCGTTCAAGCGACACTGCGGCTAACTTCCACGCCTGAAGCCAGTTTTTTTCGGGTGATTTCATCTCGAGAGTATACCCCGAGCGAATTCGCCAACGCAGGGAGTGTCACACCACGCGGGCGATGACGCACGTGAGGTATTCGCCATCGAGGCAGCTCACGCTCACAGGATGGTCGGGGGCGGCGCCGCGGCATTCCAGGAAGGCGATTGAGCGGCGGGAGCGCTGGGCGACGCCGGAGAGCATCATCAGGAAGTCTTCGCGGGTGACCACGCCTGAGCAGGAGCAGGTGACGAGGATGCCGCCGGGCTCCAGCAGATCGACGCCCTGGCGGTTGATGCGGTGGTAGGCCCGCAGGGCCTCGTCGCGGGTGGAGCGGCTGCGGGCAAACTTCGGCGGATCGAGGACCACCATGCCGAAGCGTTCGCCGGCATCCTTGAGGGCGTCGAGCTTCTTGAAGGCGTCGGCGGTTTCCACGGTGATGTTGGCGGCGCCGTTGAGGCCGGCGTTGGCCTCGGCGAGTGCCGTGGCCTTGGCGCTGCCGTCGACGGCGAGCACGCTCGCGGCACCTGCCTTCGCGGCGGCCAGGGAGAAGCCGCCGGAGTAGCAGAACATGTCGAGCACCCGCTTGCCGGTGGCAAAGCGGGCGGCTGCCTGGCGGTTGTCACGCTGGTCGAGATAGAAGCCGGTCTTCTGGCCTTCGGAGAGGTCGACACCAAACCGCATGCCGTGTTCGTTGATAAACACGGGGCCATCCGGCAGCCGGCCGCGGACGAGTCCGTCGGTCACCTGCAGCCCCTCAAGCTTGCCGAGGCCCCGCTCGGCAGACCGCAGCAGAATGCCTGCTGGCCGCACGCTCTGCTCCAGCAGGTCGCAGATCAGCTCCATGCGGCAGTGCATCACACGAGCGGTGAACTGCACGCAGAGCCAGTCGCCGAAGCGGTCGACGATCAGGCCCGAGAGGTCGTCTCCCTCGCTGTTGATCAGCCGTGCGGCCGCGGCCCGGTCGTCGAGGCCGAGAAGCCGCCGCACGGCCACTGCCCGCTCGATCCGTTCCCGCCAGAAGGCGTCGTCGAGCTGTTCACTGGCCGAAAAAGCGTAGAGTCGCACGCGGATGCGGCTGTCGGGATTCCAGAGGCCACGCGCGACGAAACTGCCGTCGTGGGTGACCAGGTCGACCACATCCCCAGGAGCCGGCGCACCCTCGACCCGCAGCACCGCCGAGTCGAGCACCCACGGGTGTCGGCCGAAAAAGGGCCGGGCCCGCTTGGGCTTGAGCAGCACCCTCGCGACCGGAAGGCCGCTCACGCCAGCCTCAAACGGCCCGCTAGCCGGCACCGTCGAGATCGGCACCGGTGCGGATGGCGTCGTTGGAGTGTCGGCGGTCGGGGCGGGCGAAGCGGTGGGTTCGAGGGATTCGAGATCGTCCTCAGGCATGGACAACCTGCTTCGGCTTGGATGGCTGCTGCCCCTGCAGCACATGGGGCGCTGGCAAGGAGTCGCTGCCGGGCTCGCTCTTCACGCGTCGCTGGTTGGTCTTGGCGGCCTTCTTGGCGTCCATCCGCAACACACTCCAGGCAAACACGCCACCGAGCGGGCCGGAAAGCATGGCTGGCAGCAGCACGAGATTGCCCACCAACGCGATCGTGAGCATCGAGAGCATCATGTAGCCAAACCGCTGCGTGGGACCAAACGGTGAAAGCGAGAAGACCGAAAGGCCGATGCCGATCACGCCCCAGCTCTGATACATCGCCCGGGCACAGCCCTTGTAGGCGAGCATCGTCGCCTCACGGCGATCGAGGCCGTCGGAGATGCCACGGCGGAACCAGAGCATGAAATGCACGACGTCGTCGACCGTCACGCCGAGGGCCACGCTGGGAGCCATCACGGTGCCGATGTCGACCAGCAGGGTGCCCGCGGTGAACGACTTCAGCAGCGAGTTGCCCCAGCCCATGCCGCCAAACACCATGATCGCTGGGAAGGCTGCGGGAATCAGCAGCACGAGGCCCGCCGAGAGCGCCCGGCAGAGCACCACCATCACCGCCACGATGATCAGGAAGTCGACGCCAAAGCCGAGCACGAGCCCGTCGAGCAGCGAATGCTGCGCCTTGTAGACCAGCGGCACGAGGCCGGTGTAGTCGAC
>CALCGM010000568.1 GCA_937900985.1 uncultured Planctomycetaceae bacterium
AACGCTCGAGGAGCGTTTGGGCCTCTCCTGGTCCTGCGACGAGACTTTTGCCGCCCGCCGAGCCGGACCGCCCGCGGGCGGTCTTCCTCCCATCCGCGGGCGGTCTCCCGGCTCATTGGCTGACGACGCCGGTTTTGGGGTCGACGGTGAGGGCGAGCTGTTCGTTGTCGTCGGTGAAGAAGATGTAGCCGTTGAACATTTCGTCGTACGACTGTGGGCCGTAGCGAACTGTGACGGCCGGATCAGGGTTGTAGGGGTTGAAGGCGGAGTTGTCGTAGTGGGCGACCGCGCCGAGCTGGGTGCCCTTCGGCAGCTTGACGGTGCCCGGCGGACACTCGTAGCCGAGTTGCCAGTCGAAGCTGAAGGTGGGAATCATCAGGAGCGTTTCCCGCTGCTCGCCGGGCCGCTCTGCGAAGAAGGTCATGTCTTTGCCCCGCAGGTGCATATGGGTGAACATGCCGAGGAGGCTGGCATCCCGTTCGAGCGTGGTCGACGAACGCACCGCATGGGCACCGTCGCCCGGTGGGATGGCAAAGTCGCGAGGGTCGAGCAGTTCGTGGTAGAGCCGCTTGGTGATCTTCCGCTTCGGGAAGCGGAAGCCGACGGAGATGCGGCTCTTCTCCGGCTTGCCGGTGGTGGTGTAGTGGATCTGCAACACGAGCCCTGCAAATGCGGGCACGCGGTAGGCCACGCTCTCGTCGAAGTGGCCGAGGTCGAGGGGCTGGCCGCCCGGCACATGGCCGGTGATAAACGTCTCTGCGCTGGCGCCTGCGGTCGTCACGTAGGCGAGATTGCAGTGGTGCACGACCTCGGGGTTGTGGGGCTTGATCTCAATCGCCTCCAGCCATGTTTCCTGCAGAAACACGTGCGGCAGCATCACATACTGATACGGGATGTAGCCCGTGGCCTGCACGTCTTGTTCGCTGGCCATCGTGACCACGAGGTCGGGAGTGCCGATCCGCCACTCGGCCGCCGGCTCTGGCTCGGCTGCCGGTTGCGTCGGAGCTTCGCCAACAAGCCTGCCGCCGCGGACCCACTGCAGGATCGTCTGCTTCTCCTCACGTGTCAGCGATGGGTCGTTCTGGAATCGCCCATACGCCGGATGCGCGCTCCACGGAGGCATCCGCTCGTCGCGGACGACTTCCGCAATCATCTCGGCGTGGGCGGCGGTCTCGTCGTAGGTGAGCAGCGTGAATGGAGCGGCGGTTCCCTGGCGATGGCAGCCGGTGCACCGCTTCTCCAAGATGGCCGCCACGTTGCCGTGATAGGTCGGTGGCGACTCGGGCGTTGTGTCGACTGCCGCGGTGATCAGGCAACCATCGACAGGTGTGGTGGCCACCGACACGGGCGTGCCGGCGAGCAGTTCGTCGAGGGCCATCGCCAGGTCGCGGCGGGTAGGTTCTGGGCGGGCTCCGCCGAGGCGGTCTTGATCGTC
>CALCGM010000569.1 GCA_937900985.1 uncultured Planctomycetaceae bacterium
CTCTGCTCCTGCTCCTGCTCCTGCTGCTGGGCTGGGGCCGGAGAGATCTGCGGAGCGGGGGCGGACTGCGGGGTCGGCCCCGCCTGGGGAAAGGGAACGGGCCACCCGCCCCACGCTGGCCCCTGCTGCTGCGGAAACAACGAGGCGGGCGAAGCCATGGCCTGAGGAGGCATCGGTGGCATGGCCCACAGCGGCCAGCCGGGCCAGCCACCGGGGCCGCTCGGCGGAAACGCCGGACCGTACAGCGGGCCGACATCAGCGCCACCGCCAGATCCCTCGCGAGCCCCCGCCGGATCGTCGCCGGCCGGACGGCGTGTCAGCGCCGACACCGTGGCGGTGAGGTCAGCCACGCGGCGGCTGAGCTCGGCCAGCTCCGCCAAGGCCTGTTCGAGGATGGCATCGTCGTGGGGCATTCCCCCACCATAGGCCAGCCTTCCCCCTCCAGGAAGTTTTCGGTTGCAGGTGACGCCGGCAAACAGCGGCAGGCTCAGCCCGACGACAGCGTGATCGCGTTTTCGATGATTCCCAGGTGGCTGTAGGCCTGCGGGTGGTTGCCGAGCGTCTTGCCGATCAGTGGGTCGAACTCTTCCGGGTAGAGCCCCGTGTTGTCGGAGAGCTCAATCAGGTCTTCAAACAGGGAGTCGGCATCCTGGCGACGGCCGGCTTTGAAGAGCGAGTCGACAAGCCACGACGCGCAGATGAAGAAGCCCCCTTCCCTGCCGGGCAGCCCGTCGTCGGTGAGGTAGCGGTAGACGGTGGGGCCGCACCGCAGGCTGCGTTCCACCGCGTCGATCGTGCTCGTAAACCGCGGGTCGGTGCAGTCGACCAGGCCGCTGAGGCCGATCCAGAGGCTGGAGGCATCGAGCTCATTGGTGCCATAGGCGGCGGTGTAGGCGGCAGCACTCTCGTCCCAGGCATTGGTGAGGATGTCGGTGGCGATCTGATCGCGGAGCTTCTCCCAGCCTGGCCGCGAGCGGTCGAGGAATCGCTCGGAGATGCGGATGCCGCGGTCGACGGTGAGCCAGCACATCACCTTGGAGTGGACATGGTGGCGGCGGGGCTTGCGAATCTCCCAGATGCCATGGTCCGGCTCATGCCAACGGGCCTCGACAGCGTGCACGAGGGCTTCGGCCAGTCGCCAGTGTTCGCTCGAGAGGGGCGCTTCGGCGAGCAGCAGCTGCCAGATCAGCTCAGCGATCGGGCCAAACACGTCGAGCTGCACCTGGCCGCGGGCGGCGTTGCCCACACGGACCGGCCGACTGCCCGCGTAGCCAGCGAGCTCAGCGATCTCGGCCTCCGCCCCAACCTCATGGCCCGTCACGGTGTAGAGCGGCATCAGCCGCTCCGGGGCCACGGCCCGGTCGATCACGCCGAGCATCCAGTCGAGAAAGCCCATCGCTTCGGTAAA
>CALCGM010000570.1 GCA_937900985.1 uncultured Planctomycetaceae bacterium
GAACAAACTCCAGCCCGGGCCGGCCTCGGTCACGGGAGTCGTCGATGCGTCGGTGACGGTTGAGGTAAACCCTGGCGGCAGCCGGCGCTTGCCGTCGTGGTAGGTGTGCAATGCCACGCCCATCTGCTTGAGATTGTTGAGACTCGACATCCGGCGGGCCGCACCGCGTGCACTCTGCACGGCCGGCAGCAGAAGGCCGATGAGCGTGCCGATGACGGCGATCACCACCAGCAACTCAACCAGAGTAAAACCGTGTAGGGGCCGGGAGAAAGGCGTACCTTTCTCGAGAGTGTGAAGTTTTTTCCGACCCCTGACACGGAGTTTACGACCATGAGAATGGATGTGACCGGCTACGTTACTTTCATCGGCGTCGACCTGCACAAGTGCACCGTCACGCTGCGAGCCGTCGGCGCCGACGGCGAGTCGCTCGGGCAGCTCAAGTGCGACACGAAGTGCGGCGAACGCATCGCGGAGTGGATCAAGGCTCTGCCCGGCCCGAAGTGGCTCGCCGTGGAGGCCTGCCCCTTCGTCGAGTGGTTCATCGATCGCTTCACACCCTGCGTCGATCGGATGGACATCGCCGACGCCACGGAACTTTCTTTGAGAAGAGGGAAGCGGCGGAAGAACGACCCCAACGACGCCCTCGACATCGCCCTGCGGCTGGCTCGGGGCGAATGTCCCCTGGGCTACATCGCCGACCCGCAGCTGATGCAGCTGCGGAAGTTCGGCCGGCACTGGCGGCAACTGAGCCGCTCCCTCGCCAAGGCCAAGCAGGGGATGAAGAGCATGCTCAACGCCGCCAACATCCGCGGCCCGCAGTTCGACGGCCCTCGGGCCCATCGCTGGTTCCTCACCTTCGGCGGCCTGCTGCAGCCCGCCCAGCGGCTGGCTTTCAGCAACTACTTGGACCAGATCCTGCTCATCGAGCGACAGCGGGAGATCTTGAGGCGCGAGCTGCTGACTGCGGCCAGATCGCCGCAGTTTGCGGCGACCGAGCAACTCCTCAGGAGCGTGCCCGGAATCGGTCCGATCTGGGCGCTCATCATCGCCTCGGAGATCGGCCCCTTCGATCGGTTCCCCAAAGCCGATGCGCTCGAGTTCTGGGCAGGCATGACCGCCGACCTCAAGGAGTCGGCCGGCCGCACCCAAAGCGGCAACATCACCAAGGCCGGATCGGCCACGCTGCGCTGGGCTCTCTGCCAGGCCGCCGTCACGCTCTGCCAAAGCGACGTCAAGCAGGAGGCGACCAGGCAGCGGTTCATTGCCCGGATGCCGAAGGCCAAGGCCAACGTCGTCATGGGTCGCCGGCTCCTCCGCACGCTGTATGCGATGGTGCGGGACCAGAAGCCGTACCAAGGCGGCGAGCGACGAGACCGGACGAAGGCGGCCAACGCGGCCAAGGCCAAGCGGAGGGCTCGCGCCCTCCAGCCCGCCTGAGCCGGACATTTCAGAAGACAGACCAGGAGACAACAACTGTTCATGCGGCGGTAGCTTTTTGGAGCACCCACCCTGTGGGTGAGCCACGTCGAGTCGGTGACCGCGACACGGATTCATACAGCTCGGCTGACTAATCGCTGCGGGGCTCACGCCCCGCAGCCACCACGGCCATGCCGGGAATGTCAGCCGTTGACTGCGACAGGGTGAATTCGGCCCGACCGATGCGGACATGGTTTTATTCGGCCCGGACTCAGCGGGGCGGCATTGCGACCGCCACGACCGGTGACCGCGAAGAGATGAATCCAACCGCCCCGCCGCCTCTTCGAGGCAGCGGAGGACGGCACGAGCACCACGCACGAACAGCGACAGAAGCAACGGTTGACCAACGGCCCCTACAGAGATGAAGCCACGGCGGCGGGAGCCAATGAACTCAGAAGCGGGACACAACGGGCAGTC
>CALCGM010000571.1 GCA_937900985.1 uncultured Planctomycetaceae bacterium
ACCTTGGCGGCGATGGCCTGAAAGATCGGCTGGATCAGCGGCCAGGCGGCCTTGGAGCCGCCCGGCATCAGGCTCGGCCCCTTGAGGGCTCCCTCTTCGCCGCCAGACACACCGCTGCCGACGTAGAGCAGGCCTGCGGCTTCCACCGCGGTCGTGCGTCGCTCGGTGTCGCTATAGAGCGTGTTGCCGCCGTCGATGATCACATCGCCGGGGGAGAGCATGGGCGTGAGCTGCTCGATGAGCGCATCGACCGCCGGCCCCGCCTTGACCATCAGCATCACCTTCCGCGGGGCCTTCAGCGAGGCCACGAGGTCTTCCAGCGAGTGGCAGCCGACCACGCCCGGCTGGTTGCCCCGAGAGGAGGTGAAGGCGTCGGTGACGCTCGTTGTGCGGTTGTAGACCGCGATCTTAAAGCCACGGCTGGCGATGTTGAGGGCGAGGTTTTCACCCATCACGGCCAGGCCGACGAGGCCGATGTCGCAGTCAGCAGAGGGGGGCATGCAGGGCTCCTCGTGTCGTGAGGCCGCGGGTTCGCTGGCACGACACCACCGCGGCAAAGGCAGAATGCGGTTTATACGGGGATTCCGGGGCCACGCCAAACGCCCTCGCTCCCGCCCGCATGCGACTGCGGCCGCCTTCTGGCTGTGCCCCGCTGGGGCCTGCGAAGAGTGGTTTTGAGAGGGCTGCAGCCAAACTTCTCGAGCCCGGCTCAAGCCTCGGCCGTCGACAGGCCGATACGATCCCCACGACAGGTGCCCTTCAGCCAGTCGTCAGGATGTGCGGCATGCGAACGAGCGGGACCACCCCGGAACGTTCCGCAACCGGTAAACTTGACGCGACCGGCATGAATCTCCTAGCGTGACAGAGAGGGCCACAACGGTGGCAGACCTCTCTTCAAGGCTCCGTAGCCAAGTGGCTAAGGCAGCGGATTGCAAATCCGCCATCGTCGGTTCGACTCCGACCGGAGCCTCTTTCTTTTCAGGCACGGAAAGACCCCCGGAAACCGCTGCGTTTTCGGGCATGCGGGGAAGCCTGGCGTTCCTGGAACGACTTTTGGGGCCCGGAAGACCACGCCCAGAAACCTGATTTATGCCAAGGAAGCGGTCACCCGTGGACAGTTGATCGCCGAACGAGATCACGTTGTCACGGCGAGCTTCGCGATGCACGTACTGTCGATGTACGCCACCCTGCAGGAAGCTCGTCGTGAGGTGCTCCGTGCCTACGCCGCCTGACGACATTCTGCTCAACAAGGCGGCGCGTTCCACAGTCTGCTAGCCGTTGGCTAGCAGGGCGTTGAGCCGCTGGGTCGAGGCTCGCCCGAGGATCATCGGCTCCACGCCGTCGCCGAAGAACACGTGGGTCTCGCTCCGCGACTTCCACTCGGTGTGGGTGACAAGCGACAGCTGGAGCACCTCTGAGCGGCTGATGCGGGCGAACGTTGCTTCCGGAAGATCGGCAAGCCACTCGCTCAGCCGGCGGCGGAAGATCAACAGCCGGGGAGGGGTGTGCATGGCCACGCGGGTGTAGTTGCGGAGGGACTCAATCCAGCAGATGTCGGTCAGGTCGACAACGGCTTTGAGACCGCTCTCTCGCAGGGGCACGGCAACCCTCGCGGCTTCCGTCAGCTTCTCGGAGATCGGCTCTCCGCTGAGAAGCGGAGCATCGGCGTCGTCTCGGGCACGGTCAGCGAGGCGGCGAACGGTCTCGGCCAGCCGGTCTGGGTCGACCGGCTTCACGAGGTAGTCGATGGCGCCGACGGCAAAGGCATCAACGGCGTAGCGTTCGTGGGCCGTGACAAACACCACCCGGGTGGCCTCGTCGAGCTCCGGCAGCAGGGAGAAGGTGTCGCCGCCGGGCATCTCCACATCGAGAAACACCACGTCGGGCTGGTGGGCCCGGAGGGCAGAGCGGGCCTCCGCCAGGCTGCCGACAACAGCGGTGACTTCGATCTCACCGTGCGCGGAGAGCAGTTCTCGCATGCCAGCGTTGGCCAGCGGCTCATCGTCAACCAGCATCGCTGCAATCACGTCATCGACTCCTGCAGCAGTGCCTTGGTAAGGGGGCCGGAGTCTGTGTGGTGTGTTACGGGCATGCGAATCGTCACCCGCACACATGCAGCTTCGCTGGCCCATGCCAGCGGGGCAGACGGCTCGACCTCCACCTGGGCCGTGGGCCCGATCAGCAGGGCAAGCCGTTTGCGAAGTGTCTTCAAGCCGGTGCCGGGCGATCGCGCCGGATCAGGCTCAAGCCATGCCCCTGAGTTGACCACGGCAATCTCGAGCGTGTCATTGTGCACCCGCGCCGAGACCTCCACGCGGAGCGGCTCCCCGCTTGTCTGCATGCCATAGGCGATCGCATTTTCCAGCAGCGGCTGGATCATCATCGGCGGCACCATCACGTTTCGCGCCCTCCGGTCGCAGACGATCCGACAGTCGAGTTTTTTCCCGAACCGCGCCTGCTGGACAGCCAGATACTTTTCCAGCGTCTCGATTTCTCGCGCGAGCGGTTCGAGCAGCCGAGAATCTCGCAAGCCGCTGCGGAGGAAATCGGCGAGATCTTGTGTGACCCGGGCCACATCGTCGGGGCTGTGTCGACAGGCGACCACGGCATTGAGCGCGTTGAAAAGGAAGTGGGGATTCATCTGAGCGTGGAGCCGGTGCACTTCATGCTCGTAGGCAATCGCGTCTTGGCGTGCCGCGTCGACATCCGCCTGGGCCAGCCGGAGTTCTGCGGCATAGAGGCCGTCAAAGAGTTCGAAGCCGAAGCACACCGTGCACCAGAAGATGCCAGCCGCAATCCGTGGCAAGATCTGCGCAAGGGTGCTTTCGCCAGTCCAGATCATGGCGGTCTCGACGCCTGCTCCCAGCATCAGCAGCAGGCTGCCCACCATCAGGCTGATCGTGAGCAGGAGCATCAACGGCCACCTCACGAGCCGGCTCTGTTCTCGCAGCCATGGCTGCTGAAAAAGCCAGTACACGCCGCCGGTGAGCAGAACTCCGCTTGCCATCCGCAGGGCAATGTTCAGCCAGGCAGGCGGCCACTCGGGGGCAACCGCATAACTCATGCCCAGGCTCAGCAGGCTCACCATAAGCCAGTACAGGCCGTGAAGGATCCAGAACAGCGAATGCCTTTGGGGGGGGTGGCGACGGGCTGCGCTCGCAGCGGTCACGGCTGCCCCGTCGCCGAGCGGTTTCTGCTGGTGTGTGTCCATCTCGACAAGTCCCAGCAGCGCATGGCCGTGTGTTCCGCTTCAGTCCACTCATCGTACCGCCGCGAACCGCCGCCGGTCTGGCCAGCCAGGGATTTGACTGCCGACGTCAGCGTGTGGTCGTGCTGAGCGTGGCCCTGAGACCGACACCATCGGCCAGCCCAAAACGCCCCCAAACCTCGTTGTCGATGCCTGAGGCTCGCGTCAGCCCGGCCCACCAGGTTCCCGCATCAGAATCGCTCGACGCTGGGGCCAGCCCGGCGATGTCGAGCCGACCGTCGAAGTTGAAGTCGCCCAGCACCACGCTCTTCCAGTCGATCCCTGGGCTCCAGACGCCCAGCGGAACCGAGTCGTAGCCCACCGAGGAGTCGCGTGCGTAGGCGGCCCACCACTGACCACCGGGTGTGCGGCCCACCACATCGGTGCGGCCGTTGCCATCAATGTCGCCAAACCGGACATCCCGCCAGCTGATCGACGGGCTCCAGCGTGTCATCAGCTGCGAGGTGAAGCCAGCTCCCGCAGCACTCGAGACTTCAGCCCACCAGGTGCCGTCGGTCGCCCGGCCGATGATGTCGCTGCGGCCGTCGCCATTGACGTCGCCCACGGCCACGTCCACAAACGCATCGCCCGTCCAGCGGCCCATGCGGGTGTTGACGGCCAGGCCGCTGCTTGTGGCCAGGGCTGCCCACCAGGCACCATTGGCCGCCCGCCCGGCGATGTCGGTGCGGCCATCG
>CALCGM010000572.1 GCA_937900985.1 uncultured Planctomycetaceae bacterium
CCGCTTTGCGGCCCGAGGACCCGTCCCGCTTGCATGTGTATTCGCTTTGCGGCCCGAGGACCCGTCCGGTTCCTTCCGCTCAGGATGGCTTTGCGGGCGTGAAGCGAGCCCTCCCCTTGGTTGTGTGTTGTGCAGTATGATTTTCCGATTCGTTGGGGCAGCCCAAGAGCCGGTGGTGGCGACTTGCTGTTCCGCACTCCTCGACGAGATTCCTGGGGTTTCCCGGATCGCCGTTCCCGATGCCGCAGCAGTTTGCCGGATCGCTTGTCAGTTATCCGGCTCGGATTTCGTTTTATGCCTACTGCGGCATGATCCTCTTTGGGACGGCCCTGCTGCTGTTGCCGATTGCGCGGGTGGCGGATCGCCCTCCGATTTCCCCCGTCGACGCCCTCTTCACGGCCACCAGCGCCTGCTGCGTCACCGGGCTGATCGTGCGGAGCACTGTCCACGACTTTTCGGCGTTCGGCCAAGGGGTGATCCTGCTTCTGATGCAGCTCGGCGGGCTCGGCATCATGACGATCACGACGCTGGTGGCCTTTCAGCTTGGAGGGCAGACGTCGATGCGGCAGCGGGTGCTGCTTGCGGAGGCCCTGGGGATTCGCGGTGGGTCGGAGCTGCGGTGGGTTGCCGGGGCTGTCGCGATCGTCGTGCTTTCGATGGAGACGATCGGCTTCGTGCTGCTCTCGGTCACCACCTGGGGAACGGCGCCCGCGGCGTCGGTGGTCTGGCGATCCGCCTTCCATTCGGTGTCGGCGTTCTGCAACGCAGGCTTCGCCCTCTCCGACGAAAGCTTCATGCCGCAGGCGGGCAATCTGCCGGTCAATCTCGTGCTCTGCAGCCTGGTGATCGTGGGCGGGCTGGGCTTTCCCGTGATCTTCGACATCTTTTCACGGCTCAAGGCCCGCGAGCCGCTCTGGGTTCGGCTGAGCACCCACTCGAAGCTGATGCTGGTGGGCACTGCCGGGCTCTTGGTCTACGGCATGGCGACCTTCTGGCTGCTCGAGTGGAATGAGGGGCTGGCCGACCGTTCGCTCACCACGAAACTCGTGATGGGGCTGTTTCACGCCACAACCTGCCGGACCGCGGGCTTCAACACCGTCGACTACGCCACGCTCGCCGACGCGACCCTCTTTCTCACGATCATCCTGATGGCCATCGGAGCCGGCCCCTGTTCGACGGCGGGCGGTTTCAAGGTCAGCACCTTCATGACCCTCCTGGTGCGTGGCTGGGCGAGCTTCCGAGGCTGTGAGCATGCCAACTTCTTCCGTCGCACCGTGCCGAGGTCGGCGGTGGAGCGGGCGGCGGTGACGGCGCTGCTGTTTGCCGTGCTCGCGATCGCAGCCCTGGTCGCGCTGCTGGTGGTGGAAAACACGACCGTGCTTTCCGAGCGGCCCCGCTGGTTTCTCGAATCGCTCTTTGAGTGCATCTCCGCCCTGGGCACCGTTGGCCTCTCGACCGGCATCACCCCCTTGCTCTCCAACCCTGGCAAACTGATTCTTGTGGTGCTGATGCTCCTTGGCAGGCTGGGGCCGATCTCTGTGGCGCTGGCGCTTTCGTGGGAGAAGCGGCCCTATCAGACGGAATACCTCGAAGAGGGGCCGCTCGTCGGCTGATCACACAATGGCTCGCTCGGAATCGCGAATCTTCATCATGCTCGGGATGGGCAGCTTCGGCGCCGCCCTGGCAACGAGGCTGGCCCACAACGGCTGCCGCGTGGTTGGCGTCGACCAGAAGAAAGATCGGCTGGAAATGGTCCGCAACCAGATCTTCGAGGCCGTGATTGGCGACTCGACCGATCGCGAACTGCTGGAAAACCTGCCGATCGCCGATGCCTATGCCGTGGTGATTTCGCTGGGCGAAAACATCACCCGCTCGCTCCTCGCCACGCTGCACG
>CALCGM010000573.1 GCA_937900985.1 uncultured Planctomycetaceae bacterium
TGATGAACGCCGCCAGCAGCTGGGACGACGCCCAGTATTCGCATGGCTGGCTGGGGCCGCTGTTTGGGGCGGTGATGCTCTTCTGGTGGCGGCAGCCGATCGCCCAGCCGGTGCCCACCTGGGAGCGGATGGCGGGGCTGGGGCTGCTGGTGGCCAGCTTCGGGTTGCGGCTGCTGATGGCCCGCTACCGGATTGTCACGATCGACATGTACACGTTCGTGCCCGCCCTGGCAGGCGTGATGCTGATGATGGGCGGCTGGAGCCTGTTTCGCTGGGCCTGGGCTCCGGTGGCGTTTCTGATTTTCATGTATCCCCTGCCGGACGAGGCCACGCGGTATCTGCTGGGGCCGCTGCAGACGCTGGCCACGATTGTGAGCACCTTCGCCCTGCAGACCCTGGGCATGGATGCGTTTCGCGAGGGCAACCGCATCGTCGTCGGTGAGATGCAGCTCGGTGTGGTCGACGCGTGCAGCGGGCTGCGGATGCTGACGATCTTCATCGCCCTGTCGGTGGCGATTGTGATGCTCGGCGACCGCGAGTGGTGGGAAAATGCCGTGATCATGGCAAGTTCCATTCCGATTGCTCTGCTGGTCAACTCCGTCCGCATCACGGTCACGGGCCTGCTCTACCAGGTGGCCAGTTCGGAAACGGCTGAGATGGTTTTTCACGACCTGGCCGGCTGGATCATGATGCCGATGGCCCTGGTGCTGCTGTTTGTGGAGCAGAAGATGCTCGCGAGCCTGTTTCTCGAAGAGCAGGCGGTCTCGCGGGTGCCGATGTCGGGCGGCGGAGTCGGTGGCCTGCGATAGGAGAGGATGCGGAATCTTCGAAATACCGCGGGAGGGTGGTTTGGGCACGAAAAACGTGCAAGATTGGTAGGTAGAGAAAGGCTGCGGAGCGTTCGGGCGAAGCTCTGCCGGCTGGTGCGGACTTCTCGACGTGAGAAGAACAAGACACGACGGGATCAGACAGGGTCAGCAGTGCAGGCCGATGGCAAGGCGGCCTGCAGCTATGAGGTACACCATCGATGAGTGATGAATCGGCTTCCCCCACGGATGCGAGGCCTCCGCAGCTCGAGGCGGGGCCTTCCGTTGGAGAACTTGCACTCCGCGACACCGGCCCGGGCACGGCGCTGAGCACCCAGCAGATGCCGTCGTTTCCGACGTACCAGGCGTCGGAGGATCCGCTGGCTGGTGGCATCGACTACACCCGCGTGTGGCACGCGTTTCGGCGACAGTGGATTCCTGTGGTGTTCTTTGGTGGGGTGTTGGCATGCATCCTCGCACCCCTCGCCTGGTTTCTGCTGCCCAAGGGCTACGAGGCGGTGGCCTGGCTCCGCGTGCGGGGCACGGGCAACATGCTTTCCAACACGTCTGGCAGCGGCGGTGAGTATGAGTCGTACCGCAAGACGCAGGCCCAGCTGATTTCCAGCCCGTTCGTGCTCGCCTCCGCGATGCGGAAGGCCGACATGGCGACGCTCTCGACCTTTGCCGACATCGAGGATCCCGTCGACTGGCTTGCCGACAACCTCCAGGTGGCCACGCCGGCGGAGTCGGAAGTGCTTCAGATCCGGCTGCGGGCCCAAAACCCGGAAGATGCGGCCAAGATCGTCAACAACGTGACGACCGCCTACCTCGACGACATCGTCGACAAAGA
>CALCGM010000574.1 GCA_937900985.1 uncultured Planctomycetaceae bacterium
ATCTCCGACATTTCTGGGCGTTTTGATCCCGGTGCCCGGCAGGCATGGCAGCAGCCGCATGGCCGCCACCGGTGGATGCAACCGGGGGGAGTAGCAAAAGGCCCAAGCCGGGAGAAGGTCAGTCGGCCCGGTCTGCCGGACGTGGGGCCGTTGGGGCTGCCGAGAGAAGCTGGTGAAGATGGAAATGAAACTTGCCCAGCCTGCCGCCGTAGTTGCCTGCGGCGATCGCCAGCGTGCCCTCGCCCGCTGCTGCCCGGAGGGCGGCCACCATTGCTGAGGCAACGGCGGCCTCATCAACGCCGTCGATCACGATCTCAAGAGCCGCCACGGCTCCCTCGACCAGTTCGCTCACCGTCCGCCCCACCAGCGACGGGCAGAAGGCATCGTTGGTGCTCGCCCGCAAGGCGGCATAGCGGGAGCCGACCTTGCTGCCGGAACGGACAACGCCCCCAGGGAACGGGGTGATCGTGCCTGGAACTGCAGCGATTGCGTCGACCGCCCGACGGGCTGCAGTCAGAGCCGCTTCGAGCGAACGGCCCTGCAGGATGATGTTGCCGCCGCCAACTCCCTTGCAAATGCCAATCGACTCCTCGATGAGAAACTCACCATCCATCACGGGCACTCGCCAGATGCGCCGGCCGTCGAAGAGCTTCGTCTTCTCAAAGCCGTCGCCAAAAAAGCGGACATGCTTCCCCAGTGGAGCCCGCTCCTCGGCATCGGGGAGCCCGTCAAACACATTCACCGTCGGGCAGGTCAGCAGGCACTGCGCGGTGCGGTTGGCCACCGCCTTGGCGAGCGACTCCGAGGCGAAGCCGAAGGCGAGCAGGCTGGCAGCCGGCCGTCCATCCGGCGACTGCGAGCTGTCCAGGAATCCCTCCACACCGATTTCGGCATCGCAGCCGATGACGCTCGTCCCGTAGCCACAGGCAGCCTCGCAGGCCGCCCGCAGCCAGTGCGCGTCGTGGGCGGTCACGATCAGCCGGGAAAACCGCAGCCGAAACGCCTCGGCAAAAGTGTCGACAATTTGTGTCTCGCCAAGCTGCACGACGCGGCTCCTCTGAATGCTCCGAACTGCCCGGACGGCCGACTGTCAGGAAACGGTTTCCCGATCGTTTTGGCAGCGTGTCTTTCGCGGTGCCATGTCGTATCATGACGCTTCAGCCCATGCCCAACCACGGCGCATGGCTCTGCCCGCCTTGTTCATCCGCGTCTTGCAAGGAACGAAAACAGATGGCCATGACATCCTGTCCGACCCACCGCCCGCGGCGCGCCCAGCTGTTTGGCGGTGTGACCTCCATCGCGATGCTGCTCTGCTGCCCGTTTGCGACCGCCGCCGATCCGCAAAAGAGCGGCATTGAGGTGGTGCCAGCCGATGCCGCCTTCTTCTCCGGATCCCTGCTGCTCAAAGAGCAGGTTGAGATGGTCCGCAACAGCAATGCGATGCAGGCGATCCTCGACCTGCCCGCGGTGAAGATGGGCCTCGACCAGCTCGAAGACATGCAGTCGATGCCGGGCAGCCCGCTGTCGATGGCCTCCACCTTCATGGAGCTGCCGGAAAACAAGCAGGCCCTCGACCTGCTCACTGACATGGTCTCCCGCGACACCTTCGTCTACGGCGAAGCCTCCTGCATCCAGTTCACCAAGCTGCTGATGGCCTTGCAGCGTGCCAATCAGATGGCAAGCCTTTCGCAGGCCGTCGATGATGGGCTCGACGATGCAGATCTCGGCTCCGAGGAGGCTGCGGCTCGCCTGTTCTTCGAGGCTCTTGCCGACAATATCGACGACCTCGTGCTGCCCGACCTTGTCTGGGGCTTCCAGACGACCATGGGCGATGCGGCCACGCAGCAGCTCGCCCGGCTTGAGGTGCTGCTGAAGCTCGTCACCCAGACCCAGCCAATGCTCGCCGATGCCCTCACTCGCGAGACGATCGACGGCGGGGAGCTGATCGTGCTCACGCTCTCGGGCGAACTCGCTCCCTGGGACAACCTCGGCCTCGATGCCTACAGCGATGATCCCGACGCCGTCGACAAGGTGGTCGACAAGCTGCGATCGCTGGACCTCGTGATCGGCCTCGGCCTGGTGGGCGACCGCGTGGTGATCTCGATCGGCGACTCGATCGACCATCTCTCAAAGCTCGCCGCCGCTTCGGCAGGCACGGGCCTCGCCTCCATCGACGCCTTCGCTCCCTACCGCGAGGCAGGCGAGGCCAAGGTCACCTCGATCGGCTATGTCAGCAAAGAGTTTGTGGAGATCCTCAGCCCGACCGGTGACGACCTCCGCATGCTGGCGAAGTTTGCCGAGCCGATGGCAGCCAAGGCCGAGCTGCCCGAAGGTGCCGGCGAGGATGCCCGCCGCGGCCTCGAGCAGATGGCCGATGAGTATGAGGAGATGCTCCCCGAGCCTGGTGCCTACATGGGCTATGCCTTCATGACCGACACTGGCTTCGCAGGTGAGAGCTGGAACTGGTCGAGCAACGTCGCCCTCGACGCCTCGCAGCCGCTGGGGATTCTCGCCCATGTTGGCGGCTCGCCGTTTGCAGTCGTGGCCTCACGGACCTCGGTCGATGCCCTCAACCTGGAAGCGCTCATCGGCTGGGGTGGCATGGCCAGGGACTACTTCGAAAAGTACCTGATCGAGAAGATGGACGACGACGATCGGGAGAAGTTTGACGAAGCCCGCGAAACGTTTGGGCCTCTGCTGAAAGATCTGATTGACACGCTCGTCAACAAGTTTGCTCCGGCCCTTGCCGACCGGCAGTTTGCCCTGGTGCTCGACGATGAGACAAAGGTGGAGCGGCTGCAGAAGGAGCTTCCCTCCTCGGCCGATCCGCTGCCCATCGTGGAGCCGGCGATCGTGTTTGGCCTGGCCGATTCGGAGCTCTTCAAGGAAGGCCTCAACGATCTGTTTGCTCTCTCCGACAGGCTGCTCGCCGTGATCCGCGAGAAGAATCCTGAGGCCGTGCCAGCTGGCTACAGCATCCCCGAGCCGGCCAAGGAATCGGTTGCCGATGGCACCGTCTGGAGCTTCCCGATTCCTCAGGCAGGGCTGCCAGAGGAGATCGCGCCCGCGATCGGCCTCGGCAAGGACGTGGCTGTCTTCTCGCTCGTTCCCGGGCAGGCCGGGCGGCTGCTGACCGCTGTCGACCTGGAGACGGCCTCCGCCCTGGGCGGCTTCGATCGCCCGCTGGGGGCTGCGGCCGCGGCCGATGTGCCAGCGATGATCGATGTGCTGGAAGCCTGGCTCATCTATGCGGCCCGCTACGCCTCAGTGCAGCAGCGGGAAGGCATGGTCGACGCCGATGTCGAGCTCTCGGCAAGTGACGAGAGCCCGATGATCGCCCCGTTCTTCGAGCAGTTCCAGGTCGTGCTCGATGCCTGCCGCTGCCTCAAGGCGGGCGTCGCCGAGCAGACGATCGAGTCGGGTGTCACCATCACCCGCTGGAAGAACCTGATCGAAGACATGCCGGCCCGCTGAGCGGCCCGCAGCAGCTACGAGCGGGCCACCCGCCCGCGAATGAAGCAGTCGTTGCCGAGGCTCTCGATCGACTCGATCGAGAGCCTCGGTGCATTTTGCATGCTGCTGATGCCCAGCCCTGCCACGGCGGCCGGGGCCTGGCTGCCGCCAATGATCTTCGGGGCAATGAAGGCCTGCACCTCATCCACCAGGCCCGCGTCAAAGAATCCGCCCAGCACCGTCGGGCCGCCCTCCACCAGCAGATTCGTGAGCCGGCGGCGGCCAAGCTCGGCCAGCAGTTCGGCAATCGCCGCGGTCTGGGCGGCCTGCCCTGACTGCCAGACCTCGCAGCCGGCCTCCTGCAGCCGACTGACGGCGTCTTGCGGAGCTTCCGGGCCGACGGCGATCAGCGTGGGATGCTCGCCTGCGGTCTGTGCGAGCTGGCTGGTGATCGGCAGCCGCGCCCGGGCATCGAGCACGATCCGCAGCAGCGACCGCGGCCCCGAAGGCCGGGCGGTGAGCATGGGATCATCGGCGAGGGCGGTGCCGATCCCCACGAGAATCGCATCGACCCGTGCCCGCAGGCGGTGCACCACGGCCCGCGAGGCTGCCGACGAGATCCAGCGGCTCTCGCCACTGGCCGTGGCCACATGGCCGTCGAGGCTCATCGCCCACTTGGCGATCACCCAAGGCCGGCCATGAACGGCGAGCGTGGCAAAGGCCGCGATCAGCCGCTGGGCCTGCTCGGCTTCCACGCCTTCGGCCACGTCAACGCCCGCCGCACGCAGCCTCGCGATGCCGCGGCCCGAGGCGTGGGCAGCCGGATCGACCGCTCCCACGACAACCCGTCGAATCCCTGCTGCCAGGATCGCGTCGGTGCAGGGAGGCGTTTTGCCATGGTGGCAGCAGGGCTCGAGCGTGACCACGAGCGTGCTGCCGCGGGCGGCGGGGCCAGCAGCCGCCAGGGCCGCCACCTCGGCGTGGGGCCCGCCAAAGCGGGCATGCCAGCCCTCGCCAATCGTGCTCCCCGCCGCATCGAGCACCACCGCCCCGACCATGGGGTTGGGCTCCACAAGCCCTTCCCCGCGGCGGGCCAGCTCCAGGGCCCGCTGCATAGCGCCGCGTTCGCAGTCGCGTGCGGTCATGAACCGGGCGTCCAGATCGTCTTCTTTTCACCGCCGCCGGCAGCAGGAGCATCGCTGCCGGGCGTCCAGAGGCCCGACGACGCCGGCGGAGCGGCCGCCGCTGGGCCGCCACCACCCGGAGCTCCCGCTGGCGGCATCCCGCCAGCCTGGGCTGCCGCCATCGCCGAGAGGTCGATGCCGGCCTCGGCAAACACTGCCGCCACCGCCTGCAGCACCCGCTGATCCTGCGGGCCGCGGCGAATCCGGTCGAGCATCCGCTGCATGGAGATCTGATCGCCGCGCTGCAGGGCCAGCCGCAGCTCGGCCACGTCGAGCATCGCCTCGCTCGCCCCGAGCGCGGCGGCGATCTTCCGCAGCCGGCCAAGGATCTCAAGTTTTTCGGTCGTGGTCTCCGCCCGCTCCTCAAGGAAGCTCAAGGCCCGCCACTGGTCGGCGGGCTCTGTGCCGGCCTCGGGCGACTTGGCCCGCTCGAGCAGTTCATTGGCAGCCCGCACCGCCGAAAGCTCGAAGCCCGACGCGATCGACATCTCCAGCAGCAGCCGCAGCTGATCGAGGGAGAGCGGACCGAGCGCAACGCGGTGCCACCGCATCGGTGGCAGCTCTTCCACCGGGGAAGCCGACTCAACCGGGCTCTCGGGAGCCAGGCCCAGGTCGCTGCGGAGAGAGGTCCAGGCCTCGCTCACCACCTCCAGGGCCGCGGTCACCTGCCCCGCCAGCAGCATCGCCTCCACCCGGCGGCGGCCGTCGGTGTCGCCCACCGCCTCGCGGGGTGTGCGGCCGAGCAGCTCCGGCAGTGGAGTCGCTGGCCACTCGGCGGCAAAGCGGCTCCAGACGGCTTCACGCTGCTGCCGCATCGCCTTGTCAAACGCTCCCGAGTCGGCCGCCTGCTCAGGGGTGAGCGACGATGGCGTGTGCGGCCGAAACTGCGCCGAGAGCAGCCAGTTGGTCGGCGTGGTCAGCGACGTGGCTGCCGCTTCTCCAAACGTCGCGTGCAGCAGCGGCTCGACCGCCTCGCGGGCTGCGGCGAGATCCGGCCCGAAGCCCTGCAGCACCGCATGAGGGGCACGGTCGGTCTGTTTGCCGAAGATCAGCAGCGAGGCCAGCAGCAGGGCCGGACGCTCCTCGGTGACAGCGGCGTCGTAGACCCGCCACACCGACCGCGGCGGCACCGCGTTGCGGCTGACCCAGTTGGAGCGGTCAAACGGCACGCTCTCGAAGCGGCCGTCGTGCCGCAGCGTGTCTTCCACCAGGTCGAGGTCGAGCGGCCCGCCGGCGGCGTCTGCCGCGGGGATCTCCAGCATCGCCTGGGAGAGCGGCACGGTCGGCGACCGCTCGGGGTTGGCCTCCTGCTCAAGCACAATCGCCCGGCCGATCGCCTCAATGGCATCGTCTTCGGACACTCCCGGCAGCCCTGCCACCTTCACCCAGGCCTCCGCCGCTTCGAACGGCCGAGCCAGCTTCTCGCAGAGGATCGCGATGTTGGTGAAGAGCTCCCGGCATTCGCCCGCCACACCCTTGAGCGTGCGAAACGTCTTCAGGGCTTTGGTGAGCCGCCATTCGTCGGCGTGCTTCATCGCCGCCTGAAACTCAAACCGCCAGGGCGAGTCGTCGGCGGTCGGCAGCAGAGCCGGACGGGCCCGCAAGGCCGGCGGAACGCCCTCACGGCCAATCATCGCCGCCACCGCCTGCCGGTCGTCGTCGCTGCCGAGGCCGCGGTCGTCGACCCACTCCAGCAGGCCCTGGGCCATGCCCACCTGACCGGCCTGAGCAGCTGCCTGCATCAGGGTGAAGGCGATCCGCGTCAGTTCTTCGGTGGTTGCCCCCTCAGCCGGCATGCTTTCGCGGGCCGCATCAAACGCGGCGGCGGCCTCCTGCATGTTGTCGGCGAGCGCCAAGCAGATCGCCGACTGGCCAAGCGCCAGCGGGTTGTCGGGAAACGCCGCCAGGAAGGCCTGGTTGGTTGCCATCGCCTGGTCAAACCCGCGAGACGAAAGCTGCAGCTTTGTCTTGGTCGCCAGCAGGCAGGCCCGACCGGGATGGGCGGCATCGAGGCGGGTGGCCTTCTCGAGCGCGGCAGAATACTGCTCTCCCTCGATCAGCTTGTCGAGCTGCTCGAGCTCGCCGACGAGATCGGCGCAGCAAAACTTGATCTTCTTATCCTTGCCGCCGGGGCAGGCTGCGTAGGGATCGATGGACATGGCGTTGGGGTCTCCTTCGAGACCGAATGTACCAGAGCCACTCCCGTCAGAAAGTCGCGGCGGTTGTGGCCGCCAAGGGGCTCCGGCATACTCATTAAGGCGCATGGACAGGCGGCCGGCGCGGCGTTGATCCCTCGTGTGGCCACGCGCCCAGCTCCCCGCCTCGCATTCTCTCCCGCGGCCCAGCGCGACTCCCATGCGGCAGCCCCACATCCTCGTCGTCGACGCTTCGGGCTCTGCCGGGCTTCCCTACGATCGCCATCTGGCCAGGCTGCAGCCGATGGAGGTGCGGGTGGAGCGGTCGCTGGAAAAGGCCCTCGACAGTCTCAGCCGCGACTCGTGGGACTTGGGCATCGTCACCGCCAGGGCCACCCCCTCCGCCGATGTGCTCTACACCACGCTGAAGAAGGCCGACCCGCAGCTGCCGATGGTGGTGATCGACTCGCAGCCCTCGGTCGAACGGGCCCGCGCCTGCCTGCAGGCGGGGGCCGGCGACTACCTCGACATCGCCCGGGCGGAGACCGACCTGGAAGACTCGCTGGTGCGGCTGCTGGCGATCTCGCGGCGGGTGGCGGCTGAAGAGGTGCTCCGCCGGGTGGTGGAGCGACCGTATTCCTTTGATGAGTTTCTCGGAGAGAGTCCGCCGATGCGGGCGGTCTATTCGATGATCGACCGGGTGGCGGCGAGCAACGTCGACGTGCTCGTCACCGGCGAGACCGGCACCGGCAAGGAGCTCGTCGCCCGCTCGCTGCACCGCCGCAGCCGGCGGGAGGCCGGGCCGTTTGTGCCCATCGACTGCGGGGCGATCCCCGATGCGCTCCTGGAGAGCGAGCTGTTTGGCCACGAGCGAGGGGCGTTTACCGGTGCCGACGCCCGCCGGATTGGGCTGGTGGAGCTGGCCGACGGCGGCACGCTCTTCCTCGACGAGGTGGGTGAACTGCCCCTGCCGCTGCAGGCCAAGCTGCTGCGGGTTTTGCAGGAGCGGCGGGTCCGCCGCGTGGGAGGACGTCAGGAAAACGCGGTCGACGTGCGGGTGGTGGCAGCCACCTCACGGCCGATCGATCAGATGGTCACCAAAGGAGAGTTTCGCCGCGATCTCTTCTACCGCATCAACGTGGTGCGGATCGACATGCCGCCGCTCCGCATCCGCGGCGACGATATCGGCCTGCTGGCGGAAGCCTTCGCCAACCGGGCCAGCCAGGAGATGGGCCGGATCGTCGGCGGCCTCTCACCAGATGCCTACCAGGTGCTGAAAAACTACCCCTGGCCAGGCAACGTGCGAGAGCTCAACAACGTGGTGCGTCGGGCGGTGGCGATGACCCGCGGCACCGTGATCGGCCTGGATGATCTGCCGGATGAGCTGATCACCACCTCGGGCCGTGCGGGCAGCGGCGATGGCGAGGCCGTCGGCTTCTTCGCCGAGCGGGCCGCCCAGACAGCTCGCTTTGAGCTGCAGTATCTGACCGACCTGCTCACCAGGCACCTCGGCGACGTCTCCGCCGCTGCTCGCGAAGCCCGCCTCCCCCGCGGCACCCTCTACCGCCTGCTGAAGGGCCACGACCTCGACGCGGCCAGCTTTCGCCGCGAGGGCTAGCGCGCCGCCGCAAGCGGGACGGGATTCGGGGTGGCGAAGGCATCTCGAAGAGGCCGCTGTGCGGCCCTGAGTCCCGTCCCGTTCACACCGGTCGCTTTCATTCCCCCGCGCGCCTCACCCCTGTGACGGTGTCGCGCCGGCGCGACAGCCACTGCCGAGGGCGTTCTCAGCGGGGCGTGGCGGCCAGATACCCGCGGGGGCATGCCGCTTCTTCGGGCAGGCGCCGCGCACGCGCGACGCAGGGCTGGCGAGCGGCTCGGCTGCGTCAGAACTCGTGGCCGAGAAACCGGTCGTTTCGTCGGGCAATTCCGTGGTTTGCCAGGCAGCCCATGTCTGGCATGGGTTCACGGCCTCTTTGGCACGCGAGATGCAGTAGGTTGATGGTGGCGGAAACACGTTGAGAAAAACCGAGAGGCCCGACCGAGGAGACCAAAGCCATGAAAAAGATCGAAGCCATCATCCGTCACTTCAAGCTTGAGGAAGTGAAAGACGCCCTCAACGCCCAGGGCATTAAGGGCATGACCGTCACCGAGGTCCGCGGCTTCGGCCGTCAGAAGGGCCACACCGAGACCTACCGCGGTGCCGAGTATTCCGTCGACTTCCTGCCGAAGGTGAAGATTGAGGTCGTCGTCAGCGACGAGGAGTCGCAGGCCGTGATCGGCAAGATCATGTCGACGGCCCGCACTGGCCAGGTCGGCGACGGCAAGATCTTCGTCACCAACCTCGCTGAGGTGGTGCGAATCCGCACCGGCGAAACCGCCGCCTCAGCGATCTAGTCTCGGCACCGCCGAGCCGATCGGCTGCCGCTGGATCAGCGACGCAGCAACGAGCAACCGGGGAGCCGCAGGGCTCCCCGGTTTTTTTTATTCACCGGGGCTGCTGGCCGAGAACAGGTCCGGCGAAGCTGCGGCACGTCAGCCGACGCCCCAACCCCAGGCTCCCGCCCGACGTCTCCGCCCCGTCAGGCCTGCGCCGTGCGGCGGCGGCGGGCGGCGATCGCTCCCATGCCGGCGGCGATGACGAGCATCAGATAGGTCGACGGCTCGGGCACGGCCGTGACCGTCACGAAGGTCTGCGTGCCCGAGACAGGCAGGAAGTCGCCCGAGAAGTTCAGCGGCTGGGTGTTGGAGCCGTTGTAGGCATAGTCGTAGTCGATCTCCCACATCTGGCTGCCCACCGTAAAGCGGCTGCCGTCGGCGAGCGGCTGGCCGCCGTAGGTAAACTGGCCGCCGTCCCAGG
>CALCGM010000575.1 GCA_937900985.1 uncultured Planctomycetaceae bacterium
ACATGCGTGGGAATGTGTGGGAGTGGTGCAGCGACTGGTATGCCGCCTATCCGGCAGGGAGCGTCCGCGATCCTCAGTGTCCTTCCGGCAAGCCTGCGATTTCCGCGTTCGCCCGGGCTTCCCGCGGCCGCGGTGACTCACTCAGATGTCTACGTCGAGGTCACCGTCGCCGTAGCGTTCCGCGGCTTCCAGACGGTCGCAGAGGGTCAGGAGTTCATCCTGTAGCCTGCCCGGTTTAGCCCGGTTGATGGAGTAGCAGAGGTTGCCGATCAACTGTTCAAGATTGAAGCGGTCGATCGGCACGCGTTCAATCTTCTTGCTTTCAGCACACGCTTTGAGAGCGGCCTCGCTCTGTGAGAAGGGATAGCCGTAGCGGAGAAGCAGCGAGCGTTCGGCGGGCGTGAGCTCCATCTCGATTTCGTCGTCAGGCATGAAGAACCGTCCTCCTTTTGCACCTGCCTCGAATCTGGTCCGGGCAGCGTCGGCCGTATCAGGCGGCGGCCGCCTGGCACTCCAGTCGCTCGCGATAGTTCCAGGGCATCCAAGCGCCCGGCGCGGTCGCGACCTCACTCGCATGCCGTTGGAGCTCGGTCAGATACGCGAACGGATTGGCGCCGTTCAACTCACAGGTGTGGATCAGGCTCAGGAACAGGTCGCCCACCGCCGCACCGTTTCTCGTCTTGAAGAAGAGAGCATTCTTGCGGTGGAGAATCGCTTTCTTCAAGGCCCGCTCGCAGATGTTGTTGTCGAGCGGTGCCCCGGCCACGCGGAGGAACAGCGTGAGTTTCTCCCAATGCCTGCGGAGATAGGTGATCGCCGCCCCCAGCCCGGAGTTCGGCTCCACGAGCCTCTCCGTGACCTGCAGATCCAGCCACTCCCGCAGATCCTTCATCACAGGCTCGCTCCGCTCCTGGTGCAACCGCAAGCGCTTGTCGGCAGGCAACTGCTTCTTCCGTGCCTCGAGGTCGGTTTGGTACACGACCTCGAACGCTTCCAAGACCTGTCGGCACTCGGCAGGGAAGCTGGGAGTCACGTCCACGAACTGCCGCCGGGCGTGGGCCAGGCAGTTGGCCATGATCGTCTGCAGGCCAGACGGCTGATTGCGACTCAAGGCGTCGCTCATCTGAATCGGAGGGGGCAAGTCGGTCGCACGGAGAAGCAGAACATCCCGCAGGTTTTCACCGGCGTGCTTTCGGCCGCTGAAGAACAGGGCGATCCGTTTTCCGTCACAGGTCGCCACCACGCCGCTGGTAAACAGCCCCGTGCGATCCGGCCCCACCGGGTCAGCCGCGTCGATGACCGCGGTTTTCGCCCGCCCGCCTATCAGCTCGAGGATCTTGATCGTCGTGTCGTCGTTATGAAGCACGTCGCCTTGAGCAGCCTGGCGAAGCAGCTCGTCATACGCGGGCTCAAGCAGTCGGCTGGCCGCGTCCACGACCTCCCACTGCGTCGACGACGGCAGCGGCATGCCGAGGTTCTCCTGCAGCCCGTCGAGACGGTGGAACGGCAAGCCGTTGCCATACTTCAGCAGCCCGATCATGCTCGCCACGGATGCGTCGTATTTGTCCTGGGCCGCTGCTTCTGGAGGTGCCGCGGTAAACAGCTCGCCGCAGAGCCCGCAGCGGAGTTTCTCAAGCTCGTAGATTGTGACCTGTACCGGCGGCTGCCCGGTGAAGCGAAGCAGGATGCCAGCTTGCAGCTGCCGGTAAAGCGTCCCGCTGTCGCATGCTGGACATGCATCGCCAAGAGTGAGCGACTCATGCGGCACGGCAACACGGCGTGCACCAGGATAATCCTGTGCCCCGTTGCGGCCGTGCCCTTTGGGCTTGGCTTTTGGCTCTGGCGGAGCGGATGGCTCGGGTGGCTCCGCAGGCTCCGCCGAGACAGCCGCATCGTCAGGGTTCGTGGCCGCGGGCTCGGGATCGCGGCCTGTAACGGCTGCGGTCTTTTCTGTTGAAGCTCCGAACAACATCTTCCGCAGACGGGCGATCGATGTGCTCTTCTGGTCGATCAGCTGCGTCACATGCGCATACGACTTCAACGTCGCGATGAGCGTCAGAAAATCCTCCGGTGCCAGTTCGCGGGCCTCGAGTCTTTGCAGCAACGACTCGAGTTGCTCGGCATCCAGCTCGATGATGTCAGGAGGCGCTTGAGATGTCATGCCTCCGGACGTACTGCCGAAGTGACCTGCGAGGCAAGAGCACTTCACCGGCAGCTATCCAGCGACGTTCCGCCAGGCAGGTGCCGCCTTGGTGGCCGACGGGTCGCCTGCTGACAGCAGCACCTGAAGCTGATGGGCCACCAGGAACTCCGCGGCCTGACCATCGCCTCGCGGCCACCAGCGAAAGCAGCCTTCGCTCAGCCGCTTATGGCAGAGCCAGTAACCTTGCCCGTCATAGACCAGCACCTTCACCGCCGTCGATCGCCGATTGCGGAAGGCGAACACCGCACCCCGAAGCGGATCCTCACCGAGCGATTGCTTGCAGATGTTGACCAGTCCGTCGATTCCCTTGCGAAAGTCGACCGGCTCGATTGCCACCATGAGCCGCATCTGCGGCGTGATCTGTAGCATCACCGGCACTCCCGAAAACCGCGGACAAGGGATACGAGATCCGGGACATGGCCCGCAGGAAGACGGACCCGCAGGGTTGAACCGGAGGCGTCAGAGAACTCAATCTCGCAGGGGCTTGGTGGAAGCGGACCAGGCGTCAGCTCCACAAAGGAAGGTGGCGGGGTGTTGGCACCCGGTGCGGCACCAGCCGCACGGCTCTCCGCCAGCCGCCTCTTGAGAACACCGTAGTCAAGCTTCAGAACTGCGACCGTTCGGCTCACCCCATGGCGGCCGGCCAGTTCGGTTGCCAACGCCCAGAGCTGCCCAGGAATACGCTCGCCCCTGATTCGCTTCTGGCGCCACCGCTCGAACCGTGCTGCAGCCTGCGATAAATCCGCTGCCAACGCCTGCCGCTTCCGCCCAGCCATGCCTCAACCTCGTATGCGTGCCGATGAACCCGGTCACGCTAGCAAGATCGGAGGGCCATTCCACGCAGGCTTGCCGGAAGGACACAACCGACTCGAGTTGATGCTTGGAAAGCTGGGAAAAACGGCTCTTCCGCAGAATCTGTGGGTGAATTCGGCGTCTTGGAACGCTGT
>CALCGM010000576.1 GCA_937900985.1 uncultured Planctomycetaceae bacterium
GCTGCCCACGAGGTCGGCGATGTCGGTCGCCTCGCGAACCTGCTCCTTCTGGTCATCACGAAAGTGAGGGGCTTCACCGGCAGGGGTCCGCGGCATCGAGCTGCCACCGCCGCCCTGAGACTTGCCGTGGTGAGAAGCCAGCGATGCTGCCGTGTCGATCAGAGATCTGTCGGCGGAAGACATGAAGCCTCGATCACCTGCACGCGATCACACGAACACCGAGGCCCCACGCTGCGGCCCCACCTGCGTGGCGTCGAAATCTATGACCGTTGGGAAAACGGGTCAATCGCAGGATTCCGGCGGACCATCCGCCGCCTCTCCACGCACCCGCAAACCACCCAAACCCCGCACTTTCGTGCAGGATCGCTGATTTCCATCGGCTCCACAGCGATGCTCAGCTGGCCAGCAGCCGATCGACGCTCTCCAGCAGCCGATCCATGGCAAAGGGCTTGCGGATGTAGTCATCCACGCCAAGCATCTCCGCATAGGCCTTGTGGCGGCTGCCCTCGTTGGCCGTGATCATGATCACCCGCACCGGCACCGGTCGGCTGCGGCGGAGTTTTTCCAAGACGAGAAACCCGCTGCGTTTCGGCATCATCATGTCGAGCACAACCAGATCGGGATCTTCGCTTTCGGCCATCGCGAGGCCCTGATTCCCGTCACGGGCCACGAGAATCTCATAGCCCCGCGATTCCAGGACCGTCTTCATCGATTCGACGATCTCCGCATCGTCGTCAACAAGCAGCACCCGCTTGGCCGCCGCTGCAGAATCTCCCGCAGGCGACGGCCGCGGCTCGCTCGCCAGCGTGCTCTCTCCGCTGGGCTGTTCCGCAGCCGTCTGCTTCTCGGCGTCTGCTGCGGCGGCCTTGGCCGACGTTTTCTTGGCGGCCGCACGCTTGCCGGAGGCCGTGGAACGCTTGGCTGTGGGCATGATGTCCTTTCAGGGCCTGGAGGCGACGGCTGTCGCCCGAATCATTCACCGCTCAGATTAGCACACGGGGGTGGCCCGCAAGAATCCACGGCCTGGGGGGACACCATTCCGGCACAGGCTGCAGCCACCGCGACCCCAATCGCGGCACCGCACGCCACGTCGCTGGGGTAGTGGGCAGACGCGGCGATCCGCTGAAAGCAGGCCATCGCCCCCACGCCGACAAACACCCAGCGGGCCCGGGGATGGAGCATCGCCAGCGTGCAGGCCAACCCCGCCGCCACGGCCGAGTGCCCCGAGGGAAAGCTGTGCAGATCCGAGCCCCCGATGCCCTCGGGCGCGGCGAACGTTCCCAGCGCTGTCTGCACCGTGGAGAAGTCGAGCGCCCGCGGCCGCACGCGATCAACCATCAGCTTGATCAGGTCGGTGACCAGTCCACCCCCAAACGCACCGAGCACCACACCAACGAGGCGACGGCGGCCCTGGCCTCCGTGCAGCCGTTCATCGAGCAGCCAGATCGTCAGCAGAATCACCCCCGCTCCCACACCGTGGGCAAACGCCTCCGACAGCATCACCGCCTTGCCGAGGTCGCCCGGCAGCCGCGACGTGCGAAACCAGCCAGCAACCGTCAGGTCGAAGGGAGCCACCAGCAGGCCAGCCCCCCCCAGCACGGCGGCGAGGGTGAGCAAGGCCCGCGTCCATTGGGCGGTTTCCCAGCCGTCTTCCTGAACACCACTGCGTGGCGTGTCCGGTCGTTTCGCTGTTGGTGTGGCAGAGAGGTCGCTCACGGCACTCATCGCGTGTGGATCGTTGGGCACAGGCCTCGTCGACTCGGGGCGATCCTTGCATGCAAGCCCTGGTGCCGCCAAGCCCAGCCGTACGCCGTCAGCCCCACAGCGAACGATCGAGCAGCCTGTAGTGAATCGCCTCGCTGACATGCCCCGGACCGAT
>CALCGM010000577.1 GCA_937900985.1 uncultured Planctomycetaceae bacterium
GAAGCGACCAGACGATGTCTTCATCGCCGGCTGCACGGCGGTCGCCGCTGCCTGTGGGTCGTCGTAGAAGCCGATCGCCACGGAAAACATGCCCTTGTGTCCGAGTTCCACCAGCACGCCGGTGTCGCCGTTGAGCTGGGGAGGGATCATCGGGGGTTCGTCAGCGCCGCCGGCCGTCACCACGACATCGAACTGCGGAAATGCTTCAGCCAGGCGGCGGCTCTCCTCAGGAGATGCGTAGGACAGCAGCACCTGGTGATCGCAGCCTGCTGCCGACAGCTGCCGCGAAACCTCCCCCAGTGCGTCCGCGGCGGGCACCATCTCCAGGGAATCGTTGCGGATGGTCTCCGCCTCGGAATCACCGAGCACGCTGGCGATGCCAAACTTCAACCCGCCAGCCTCGACGATCTGAAACCGTGGTGTCAGCCCAGCGTCCAGCCCGAGCAGCCCAACGTTGCTGCTTGCGAACGGCGTGCCCTGGTCGCCCACCGCGGCGACAGCGGCGATCAGTTCTTCAGCCGGAAGCCGCAGGTCGTCCGGGCCAAAGCCCACCGCCGCGTAGCCCATCTCACGAAGTCCATCGGCCACCGACTGAAACTTCACTTCGGCCTGGCGACCGAAGCGGCGAACCTGGTTGCCCAGATCGACCGACACCAGAGGCCAGCCGGCTGCAGTGACTGCCCTCAGCAGGTTCTGTCGCCGGCTCAGGCCTCCCTTCTGGTTCTCCTTGCCCGTGCATCCACAGGGCTCGATGTAGCCGTTGAGTTCACCAGTGATGACCAGAAGCGCCTGTGGGCGGGACCAGCCGACGAAGACGGAGCCGTTTTTCTGTCGAAACGTTTCCGACACCGCTTCGCTCGTCTCGGGGCCGCGATCGGGCACACGAGAGCCCGCTTCGGCAGCTTCCGGTCCCTCCGTCAGCACCACCAGTGAGAGCAGCAGCCCCAGCAGACACGACGTCCTGGCGGGACTCGGCAGCAGAGTGTTCAACACGAGAGAGCCTCCGTTGCGGTTGGGCGGTCGATGGGCAGCCGCACGGCTACGGGCTGACAGCCACACGAACTGGAATCGTCAGTTCGGGCACCTCGGGATGACCGGTCTCAAGCACGACGCGGCCCAGTCCGCCCTGACGGCTGCCGAGATGATTGCAGGTGGGGCTGCCAGCCGGAATGCTGATCGACAGGGGAATCCGCACCACCACACCGTCGCCAATGGCCGTTGGCTCCCCAACCTCGACCTGCATCGACGCGGGCACCACTTCCTTCACCGTCGGGCGAACAACACCTCGGTGTTCACCCTTGGCGGTGAGAAAGAGTTTGGTCTGTCCGCCGGTGGCCGTTGAGAGCGATCCCATGCGAACGAACTCGCGGGTGGCATCCCACTGTGCTCCCGCCAGCGAGAGCGGTCCGACCACGTTGGCCTGCACGGTCAGTTTTGCCAGCCAGCCGCCCTCAGGCTCTGTGGGGGGAACGAAGCCGGTCGCTGCCTCACCAGTCGCCTCGCCGTCGGGGATGGTGAAGACCAGCTCGAGCTGGTTGGTTCTGGGGCCGATCGGCAACGGGGGGACGGTCGTTACGGTGAGCAGAAAGCCACCAGTGGCGCCTGTTATCGAGGCAAACTCATTGCTTTCCAGGGGATCGGCCGTCGCGGAAAAGTAGGGCGACGCGGGCACCTCTGCCGCTTGAGCCACGTCACGATCGCCCTGCTCAACAGGGTTGGTGATCACGTTCGACTCCTCGCTGACCCGCACCGACAGCAGCTCCGGAGGCCGTGCTCCGTAGGTGATCACCTTGGCGGTCGCCGACGCCACCGCATCGGTCTGCAGGTCGGTGAACACGACGCCCGATGGAAACGGGTCCCACATGGCAAACGACTTGCCTTGGATGGTGAGCGTCACCTCTGGCCGCAATGGATCGTTGGTCAGGATCAGGGCCGTCTGACGGAAGTCGCCGCCCGGACCACCCGGATTCGCCGTCCACTCAAGCTTCACGTTGGCCGTTTCGCCGGGGGCGATCGACGTCTGCTCAAGGCCGCTGATTGTGCACTTGCAGGAAGTGGCTCCCTTGGTGAGCTCCAGCGGTGCCTCGCCTTTGTTGGTGAAGGCAAAATCGTGCGTTCCCTTCTCGCCGACGATCATGCGGCCAAAGTCGTAGGTGATCTCTGGCGTCGCGAGCTTGGGAGCGGGCCCGCTGGTGATCGCCGTCACAATGGCCATCTCGCCGATCTGGAGCGGCTGAAGCACCAGCTCGCTGACCGCCGTCGCACCGCCGATCGTCGCCCCAACCACAGCTGCCACGCCTGCCACGATCCACGCATTCGGCCCACGATGCATCGTCATTCCCCTCGGTGTGGTCTGATTGGAGGCCGTCGCCGACCCCGCCGCTGCCCCTCTGCAAGCCTCTTCATGATAGACCCCAGGCGGCCGGTCTGTCGTCCTGCGGGCACACAGGCCCCGCTCCCGCCTAGTAAGCCTTGGCGAGGATGCTCGGTCGTGTTGTTGACTGGCCGGTGATGATGCACGTGCCGGCTTCTTCGGGGCCTTCGGTGGGGATGCAGCGGACCGTCACCTTCAGCGGATCGAGGGCCGCCGCCACCGCCGGGTCGTCGGCCACGTGCACCACGCCAAAGCCACCGTGCAGCCCCCTGCCCTTCGCCGGCTCAGCGAAAAACTCGGTCACCTCCGCCAGGCTCCCGAGCCGCTTCGTGTTGGCCTCCCGGTGGGCCCTCGCCCGTTCGAGCAGCCCGGTCTGGATCTCTTCGAGCAGCCCGGCCGCTCCGGCCACGAAGGCCTCGATCGGCATGCTCTCCCGCTCCTTCGGCCCACGGTCGCGGCGAAACACGCTCACGCTCTCGGCGGCGAGGTCGCGAGGCCCGATCTCCACCCGCAGCGGCATCCCCTGCTTGACGTGCTGCCAGGTCTTCTCGCCACCGCGAATGTCGCGAGCATCGATCGCTGCCCGCACCGGCTCACCCCGCCAGGCCTGCCCCTGCAGCCGCTGCACGATCTGTTCGCAGGCTGTCATCACCGCCGCCTTTTCCTCGTCGCTGCGATGAATCGGCAGTAGCACGATCTGGGTCGGCGCGATCCGCGGCGGCAGCACAAGCCCGTCGTCGTCGGAGTGGGTCATGATCACCGCACCAATCAGCCGCGTCGACACCCCCCACGACGTGGTCCAGCAATACTCCTCACCCCCGCTGGCCGAGGCGAACTTGATCTCCTGGGCCCGCGAAAAGTTCTGCCCAAGGAAGTGGCTCGTGCCCGCCTGCAGCGCCCGTCGGTCCTGCATCATCGCCTCGATCGACCAGGTCTCCACCGCACCCGGAAACCGCTCGGCCGACGGCTTGGTGCCCTTGATCACGGGCACCGCCAGATCCTGCTCCGCAAACCGCTCATAGATGTCGAGGATCTTGAGCGTTTCCTCGATCGCCTCCTCACGCGTGGCATGCGCCGTGTGGCCCTCCTGCCAGAGAAACTCGGCCGTCCGCAGAAACACCCGCGGCCGCATCTCCCACCGCACGACATTGGCCCACTGGTTGATCAGCACCGGCAGATCCCGCCACGACTGGATCCACTTGGCATACATCGCCCC
>CALCGM010000578.1 GCA_937900985.1 uncultured Planctomycetaceae bacterium
AGGGTGTCGACGAGGATCACGCTGTGGCCGCCGACGACCGCGCCTTCGCCCTGCTCGTAGGTCTTCAGGCTGAAGCGGCCTTCAGCGTCGGTGACGGCATACGACGTGGGCCGGGGTTCGCCCTCAATCTCGTCGGGGAGAAACTGCACCGAGATGTCGGCTGCGGGCTCTCCGTCAATCAGCACGACGCCTTCGGCGGGCACGAGCGTCGGGGCCGAACTTCCGCAGCCGATGGCGGTGGCGAGAGCCACGGCCATCAGGGCCAGCGAGGTGGCCACGCCCAGTGAACGGTGGGCTGAGGCTGTGTGGGGGCATTGCATCTGGGAGAATCCTTTCGTTGCTCAGTCGCCGCTTAGTTTTCGTTGATCACCTGGCCATCAGCCCGAATGCAGTAGAGGGCGAGCACCGTCTGCGGCATGTCTTCGGTGAGAAACCGCACGCTGCCGTCGCCCATCACGACGTTGGCCCCCGCCGGGTGCAGGCTACCGATCGCACTGAGCCGCTGATCCTGAAACACAAACCAGCCGCTGCGGGAGCCGGGGGCACCGGGGCCGCCGTGGGCGAAGGGTGTGGTGTAGTTGATTGGCGCGAAGGCGCCGCACATCAGGTTGCCCAGGCCCGAGTCGCCGCCTGCGGGATACCACCGCGACCAGGTGCTGATCGTGCTGCCGGAGTTCCAGCCGGCCACGGTGAAGGTGTCGAAGTTGGGGTCGAAGTGGGAGCCCTCGGCGAAGAGGATCGTCTTGGAGAGGCCATCGCGAACGCTGGCCATCGGCACTTCGATGCCGGCTTTCGCCGACGACGCCTTGCGGGCAGCGCTGCCGGTGGCCATGAACATGCCGTCGTTGGTGGCGCTGGTGGCAAAGATCGGGCGGCTGCCGCCGTTGGCCCGGTAGCTCGTGCAGCCATACCACTGGGTGCTGCTGTATTGGTGGGGGTTGCCCTCGGGAAACTGATCCGACGCACAGATCAGCGTGCTGATCGCGGCGGCAGCGCCTTGGCCGGGCGTGGCCGTGATGTTGTTGCGGGGCACCTCGCTGTCCATCGAGTCGTAGAGGGCGTTTTCCTCCATGTAGGGCAGCAGGAAATAAAACACCGAGTGGCCCTGGAAGCTGCCGTTGATGCGGTCCTGCGTGTAGCCGGAGGGGAAGCGGTTGCGGGTGTCGTGGTAGTTCATCGCCGCCAGCCCCACCTGCCGGATGTTGTTTTGGCAGCTGACGCGGCGGGCGGCCTCACGGGCCGACTGCACCGCTGGCAGCAGCAGCCCGACGAGCACGCCGATGATGGCGATCACGACGAGCAGCTCGACGAGCGTGAAGCCACGCATGTCGCGGACGGCGAGCCGGGGCTGGGGACGCAGAAGCGACGCAGGAGCTGCTGTGCGTGGGCGAGATGAACACGACGAACGGGCAGCGGACAAGCATGTCGGCATGACACGGGCCTCCTAGGAGTGGCGATGGGTGAGTGGCGAGATCCAGACGGTGAGGCAGTCCGGTAGACCGGAGCCGGGGATGCCCTCTCTCACTCCACCCAGCACACCATTAAAGCCTGTGCGGGTCTGCTGCGAATGTTAGCAAAATG
>CALCGM010000579.1 GCA_937900985.1 uncultured Planctomycetaceae bacterium
GCACCGAGGCCATGGCAAGCGCTTCGCAGGAAGAAGCTGAATCAGCTGCTGAACCTGCAGGCACTCCGTGATGCCGCAGCCGGGCGAGCCCGTCGAGTTTGTCGTGGCAGCCGAGGAGGCCGGCGGTCGACTCGATCGGTATCTTGCGGAAAAACTGCCAGAGCTCAGCCGCTCCTCGCTCGCTCGCACGATCGACAAGGGGCTGGTGCGGGTCAACGGGGTGACCGCCAAGGCGTCGCTGAAGCTCAAGGAAGCAGCGCGGGTGTGCTTCATGATGCCGGAGCCGCCCCGCAGCGGCCCGCAGGCGGAAGAGATTCCCCTGGAGTTTCTCTACCGCGACGAGCTGATGGCCGCGGTCAACAAGCCGCCCGGGATGGTCGTGCATCCGGCCAAGGGCAACTGGAAGGGCACGCTCGCTGGAGCGCTGCGGTGGCATCTTGAGCAGCAGGGGCCGTTGGCCGATGGCGAGGCGGCCTCGACCGGGCTCTCAACCCTCGGCGGGCCGACCCGGCCTGGCATCGTGCATCGCCTCGACCGCGACACCAGCGGCGTGATTGCGGTGGCCCGCACCGAGCAGGCCCACCAGGCCCTGGCGAAGCAGTTTGAGCGGCGGACCGTCGCCAAGACGTACCTGGCCATCACGCATGGCACGCCGGAGCTCGATGCCGACGAGATTGACCTGCCCATCGGCATCCATCCCTATCAGCGGGAGAAGATGGCCGTGCGTCGAGATCATTCAACCAGTCGCGAGGCGGTGACCCGCTACGAGGTGGTGGAGCGGTTTGGCCGCATGGCGGCGCTTGTGCGGGTGGCCCCGAAGACGGGCCGCACGCATCAGATTCGCGTACACCTGGCGGCCGTGGGGGCTCCGGTGCTCTGCGACGCCCTCTACAGCGGCCGGAGCGTGATTCCCGCGGCGTTTTTCGGTGGGGCGGCTGATGGGCCGCCGCTGATGGTGCGACAGGCGCTGCATGCGGCCCGTCTTGAGATCGATCATCCCGCGAGCGGCGAGCGGCTGGTGCTCGAGGCTCCGCTGCCTGCCGACATGCAGGGTGTGCTGGAGCACCTCCGGGGGCTGTGACGCCGCTTCACGGCTCCAAACTCCTGCCTGCCTGCAGGTGTGCGGAGTCGTTCACCGGCCGCGTGCCTGGTGCGTCGGCGTTGCGGGCGGCCGCTGATGCATCGCCCCGGATCACCAGCATCCGGGGCAGGGTTGAGTCGATCACCCGCGCGAGGGCGATGGCGAAGCCTGCTGCGCCGTCGCGGAAGCCCAACTGGAAGAGATAGCTTTTCAGGAAGGCGGCGGCTGCCCGCAGCGGCAGCATCCAGGAGTGGGCCGCTTCCTGCTTCTCGACGATGATCCCGGCCTTGGGGGAGGCGTAGCGGATCGACCGCGAGAGCACCTCACCGCAGGTGTCGAAGCTGTGGTGCAGGATCGAGCCGGCCAGCCGTGCGGGTGGGCTCGGGCTGCGGACCGCCTCGTGCACCGCGAGATCGGCAAACTCGCAGCGTCGCCGGTCGAAGAGGCGGACCACCTCCTCTCGGCCCCAGGGGCCGTGGCGGATCTCCTGCTCGCCAACAAACGTCCGCCGTTTCAGGGCGTAGCTTGCCGGACCGCTGGTGAGGCGACAGCGGCCAATGGCAGCCACGGCCGCGTCGTCGAGCCACTCATCGTCGTCGAGCGAGAGCACCCAGTCGTGGCGTGCCAGGCTGACCGCCCGCCGCTTCTGCGATCCGTAGCCGTCAAAGGGATGGGATTCGATGCGGCAGGTGGCGGCCGCGGGCAGCTGACGGATCGCATCGACCTCGTGGGAGGCGAGCACCAGCACCTCATCGCACCAGGCGAGGCTGGCAAGCGTGGCGGCCAAGTGGCGGCTGCGGCCGGCGGTGATCACCACGGCTGAAATCGCAACGCGATCCTGCGAGGCTTGAAGACTCACGGCTCCGCCCTGTCCTCGTCGTCGGACGGCTCGTCGTGGTCGTCCTCGGGCACGGCAGCCGACGAGAGCGTCTGACCGAAGCCTTCGGCAGGGAGCGTCATTGGCAGCTCGAGCGTGAAGCGACTGCCTCGGCCAGGCTCGCTCGCCACCGTGATGTCGCCACCGTGTTCCTGCATGATCTTCTTGCTCACCGTCAGTCCCAGGCCGGTGCCGCGGGAGCCTTTGGTCGACACAAAGAGGTTGAACACCGTGGCCG
>CALCGM010000580.1 GCA_937900985.1 uncultured Planctomycetaceae bacterium
CGATGCCTGCGCCGCCCCCGGAGCGAAGGCGTCGGCCGTGCTGGAGGTGGTTGGCCCAGGCGGTGGCTTCCTGCTGGCCAATGAGCCGGTCCGCGGCAGGCTGCCGGCGCTCGCCTACAACCTCGCACGGGTCGGCTTTCCCCGCTGGCTGATCACCGCTGCCGACCCCGAGCGGCTGGAAGCGGTCTGGCAGGAGCAGTTCGACGCAGTGCTCGTCGACGCTCCCTGCACGGGCCAGGCTCTGGTGGGCCGCGGCAAGCAGTCGCAGGCCGCCTTCACCGCAGCCCAGGTGGCCCACTCCGCCGCGCGGCAGCAGCGGATTCTGGCGGCGGCTGCCGCCCTCGTGCAGCCCGGCGGCCGGCTCGTCTACTCCACCTGCACCTTCGCCCCGGAGGAAAACGAGCAGGTGATCGCCCTGTTTCTGCAGAGCCATGAGGCATGGCAGGTGGAGGAGCTGCCCGGGCTTGCGGCGTGGCGGTCACCGCTTTCGCCCGGCGGCTATCGGCTCTATCCACATCGCGACCGCTGCGGCGGCAGTTATGCCATCCGCCTGCGACGCACCGACGGCCCGGCGACGTCGGCAGCTCGAGCCGCTCCGCTGCAGTCCGCGAGCCCCATGGCCGCCGAGCCCTTGAGCATCGGTGATGCCGTCGTCGGCCAGGCCGCGGGAGGCCTGCTGCTCCGCCGCGACGTGCGGTGGGAGACCTGGCCCGACGACGTTGTCAGGTCGCTCGGCAGGCCTGGTGAACGGGCCTTCGCCGAGGGCTGCGAGATCGCCTACCGGCCGGGCAAGCACTGGATGCCGGCCCACGCCCTCGCCCTGCGGCGGGACGCCTGCTGGCAGCCCGCCACCCGCTGGGAGCTCGACACCGCCGCGGCGCAGGCGTATCTCCAAGGCCATGCCCTTCCGGCGGGGCCGGCCAGCTGGTGTGTGGCCACCTGGGCCAACAGACCGCTGGGATGGCTGCGAGGCAGCGAACAGCGGCTCAACAACGGCCTGCCGCCGGCCGCCCGGCTGGCGTTCGTCCCTGAGGCTACGCCGGCCCCATCCCCTCCATCCGCCGCCAGGCACTCATCTGCCCCATGTGCATCATGATGTGGCCGCCGCAGTAGAAGGCCTGCACCGAGCCGATGGTGGGGAAGAGCTCCTTCATGCGGCCCTCAGCGGGATTGGGCTGATCGAAGATGTCGTTGGGGGTGCTGCGGAGGGCCCCGGTCACCATCCGGTAGCCCTCGTGGAAGAAGTTCACGATCTCCTCCATCGCCGGATAGAGATCCCCGTCGGCGTCGTCTCTGCAGACGGCGTCTTTGGCAAAGGCAATCTCAAAGCCCTCGGGCACCGCCGGCGTGGGGCAGCCGATCTGCACGAGCACCTTCGGGGCGTAGAGCGAGAGGTGGCCGTAGATGAAGGCGGGATGGTTGGAGACCACCTCCACGCCCCCCGGGCATGCGAACCGGCCGAACCGCTCAGCCGACACATCCTTGAGCATCCGCTCCCCGTAGCTCAGCGAGATGCCGAGGGAATCTGCAATCACATTTCCGAGCGAACGAGCCATGGCGACAACCTCCAGGTGTGCATGCCGCCGCGGCACCTCCGACGGGACGGTCATGATGCCCAGCAGCATACGCGAAACCGAGCAAAACCACGGCCAGTCCGGGCAGCCCCACGCCGTGCAGTCACGCATGGCGGCGGGGCCTCATGGAGCCGGAGGCGGATCGGTTGCCGCGGCGAGCTTCCGGTAGGCCGCGGCATAGCGGCGGCCAAACTCCCGCAGCGATGCGGCGTCGAAGTGCACGAGATCGGGATTGGGGGTGAGCCCGTCTGACGGCACAAACGCCGTCTGCGGCACCTCCGCCGGCAAGGCCTGCAGCGCCGCGTCGACAGTCCGCCGGTCATCGTTCCAGGGCCGCTCCTTGAAGATGCCCAGCTGGCCGGCGATGAACGGCACCGCTGGGCTGCGAAGCTCGTCCCGAAAGCGGGCGATCAGGGCGTGCAGGTTGTCCGCATACTGCCCAGCCCGTTTCGCGTTGCTGTCGCTCTCGCCCTGATGCCAGAGGATGCCCTTGAGTGTGCCGTGCTGCATCGCGGCGGTGGCCCGCGCGATCGCGTCGTCGTAGGGGTGGCTCTTGGTCTGGTCGTGGTAGCCGCCCGGCTCCCAGCTGGCGATCGGCGAGCCGCCGACGGCGCAGGGAATCAGCCCCACCGTGATCGTGGGGTCGTCGTCAGCGACGGTGATCCCGAAGGTTCGCCCCAGGCCGACGCCCGCCACCCGCTTGTCGAAGTGAATCGGGTCGACCGCCGGAGCCCACCGCTTCTCTTTGGTGAACGTGAGCACCCGCGGGTGCACGACGCGGTCCTGATCCTCCACGATCCCGCGACCAGCCATGTTCGACTGTCCCACCAGCAGGAAGAGGTGAAACCGTTCCTTCGCCGGCAGGTCGACGGCCTGCGGCGGTTCCGCCCGCAGCCCCGCACCACCGCTGACGACGAACCCCACCATCAGCAACAACAGCGGTCGCGTCCCGCGGCCCCACGCCCTCGACCACCGTTGACCATTGCCCATCATCGCACGCCTCCCCTGAATCGAAACCGGCCGGCCAGTATCAGCGGCCCTGAAACCTCGCGGAGTCTACCCTTGGATCCTCGGTCGATTCGCCCCCGGCCGGCCCCTGTCGCTCGTTGCCGCCGCCGTCGATTTGCTTGACGGGCCCGACCACCCTCGCACGGTGGCCTGCCGCAAGCGACTCGCTGAGGCCGTGCGAGACCGTGCCGATGAGCAGACCAGCCAGAGCGATGCGTGATAAGCCCCAAAGGCTGTTATCTCTTGCCATGGGCGGAGCCCCGACCCGGTGACCGCCGGGCTCCCTCTCCGCATTCCAACGGATGAGGCCGCTCGCCCGAGGCCCTTACGGTCGCACGCCGATGCGGATGGCCCGTGACGCGATGGCGTGGTCAAACGCGGCGTCGACCTCGGCCAAGGGCATCCAGCAGTCCACGAGCTCGGCAAACGGAAACCGCTCGTGGCAGCCTTCGAGAAACGCAACGGCCTGCTGCAGGTGCCGCGGGGCGTAGTTGTGGGTGCCGCGGATCGTCAGCTGCCGGCGGACCACCTGCTCGGGATCGAGGGCCACGCTGCCAGCGGGAAACACCGACCCCACCAGATGCACGCAGCCCCCCACACCCGCAGCCTCAATCGCTGCCGCCACGGCCGCTGCCGCCCCCGACATCTCCAGCACGAGATCAAGGCCGCCTGCTGCCGGATCACCAAGCAGGGCTGGCAGGTCTGCCGGCGTGGCCACGGCTGTCGCACCAAACGCCTTGGCTCGCTCCGCCCGCGCAGGCTCAGGGTCGATCCCGAGGACCACCTCAGCCCCTGCCTCATGGGCCATCGCACAGGCGGTCAGCCCCAGCATGCCGAGGCCGAAGATGCCCACGCGGCGGCCGGCAAGGTCACCGGCCGGCTCGAGGGCCGCAACCACCGTGGCGGTAGCGCAGCCGGCAGGGCAGGTGACCTCCAGCGGCAAGGCAGCGGGCAGCCGCACCATGCTCGTGCCTGGCAGCAGCAGACAGTGCGAACCGAGCCCTCCGAGCGGCTCGCGGCCCTCGGCGAGCCTGGCGTGGCCATACTTCACGCCACTGCGGCACTTCTGCGGCAGGCCGCGGCGGCAGCGATCGCACGCTCCACAGGAGGCCACCACCGCCCAGACCACTCGGTCGCCCACGGCAACGGGGCCACCGTCGACGGCCGTCACCGGACCAGCTCCGCCGACAGGCCCGAGCGCCACAATGCGGCCGGTGATCTCATGGCCAAGCACCGTCGGCACCGCCACCTCGCGACGCCCCGTAAAGCTGTGCAGATCACTCCCGCAGAGGGTGCAGCCGAGCACCTCCACGAGCACCTCCCCCTCGCGGAGCACTGGCCAGCCAACCTGCCGCAGCCGGACCTGCTGCGGTGCCTCAAACACGGCCACGGTGATCGGAAGAGCCGTCTCTGCCATAACGGGTGCGCTTTCGTTGGGTCGCCTGGTGATGCCAGCGGTGGCGACGGCGACGAGCCCATCGCTAAGCCGTCCACGGTGCCAGCGGCGTTGTATGCTGACCGATCCGCGGGAGATGCACCACAGGGTGCCGCCGACGTCTCGCCGGATTCACCGCACCCACTGCTGAGGACGCACCCCTCATGGCACCACGCATCGAACGGGCTCTCGGCCGCACGATTGCCAGCATTCTGCTGACCGCTTTTTTCGCAGGCTCGTGCCCCTCATCTGCCGCTGCCGCCGAGCGGCCGCACATTGTGCTGGTGATGGCCGACGACCAGGGCTGGGGCGACATGGCCTACGCCGGCGACCCGGTGCTCCAGACGCCCAACTTCGACGCGGCCGCGGCCAGTGGCCTTCGCTTCGACCGCTTCTATGCCGCTGCGCCAGTCTGCTCCCCCACGCGGGCCAGCGTGATGACCGGCCGCACGCCCAACCGGATGGGTGTGTTTCAGTGGGGCTACCCGATGCGGCCGCAGGAGACGACGCTCGCGGAGGCCCTCAAGGCTGCCGGCTACACCACCGGCCACTTCGGCAAGTGGCACCTCGGCTCGGTCCGCCGCACAAGCCCTGCCAACCCCGGCAGCAACGGCTTCGACCGCTGGGTCAGTGCGCCCAACTTCTACGACAACGACGCCGTGCTGTCAGACGAAGGTACCGCCGTGCAGAAGCAGGGGGAGAGCAGCGAGATCGCCGTCAACGACTGCCTCGACTGGATGCGGGAGGCCGTGCACGGCGAGGCCCCGATCTTTGCGGTCGTCTGGTTTGGCTCGCCACACAGCCCGCACCGGGCGATTGACCGAGACCGCGACCTCTACGCCGACGAGCCGGCCAACCGCCGTGACTTCCTCGGTGAGATCACCGGCATGGACCGCGCCTTTGGCACGCTCCGCACAGCGCTTGGCGACCTCGGCATCCGCGACAACACGATCCTCTGGTATTGCAGCGACAACGGCGGCCTGCCGAAGCTCGGCAACACCGGCGGCTTCCGCGGCCACAAGTCGCAGGTCTACGAAGGCGGCCTGCTGGTGCCCGCGATCCTGGAGTGGCCGGCGGTGATTCGCCAGCCCCGCCGCACCGAGCTGCGGTGCACCACCTGCGACATCTACCCCACGCTGCTCGACCTCGTCGACGCGACCGTCGAAGGCCAGCCGCCGCTCGATGGCATCAGCCTGCGGCCGCTGATCGAGGGCAGCAGCATGCAGGCCCGCCCAGAGCCGATCGGCTTCTGGCACCACACCGCGAGGGGCATCTCCACCCCGTCGGAGGCGTGGATGGCCGAGCTGCTCGCGGCCCAGCAGGCCGGAGGCGACCTGCCGCCAAACGACGCGAGCGCCGCGGCTGCGGAACTGCCCTCCCCACCGCACCCGACCGATGCCTTCCCTGGCCACGCCGCCTGGATCGACGGCGACTGGAAACTGCATCGCATCGAGCAGCCGGGCAAAGGCCGCCTGCGGCTCGAACTCTACAACCTCGCCGCAGACCCGCAGGAAACCACCGACCTCGCGGCCGCGGAGCCCGTGCGGGTGGCGGCACTGCAGCAGCAGCTCGAGGCCTGGCTGGCGAGCGTGGCCCGCAGCCTCAATGGCGACGACTATCCAGCGGCCGACGACTCCGAGCCCGCCGCCCCCTGAGCGGCCACCGCCGCCCCGCTGCCGCCGCGACCGGGCCGCAGCCGCCAGGCAACCACCAGCCCCACCAGCGACAGCAGTGTGGCGGTCCAGGCCACGCCCACAAACAGGCTCAGGGCGTTGGCCGGCTCCACACCGATCGCCGCCGATCCGAACGTCCGCCCCAGCATCACCACCACATAGCCGAGATAGCCGAAGGCGTCGGCCACATACATCAAGAAACCGATCGTGCCCGGCTCGCGGGAGAGGGCCAGCAGCCGCTCAAAGACCGTGGTGTGGATGATCACATAGGGCAGATAGAGCCCGAGGCCCGTGAGCACCATGAAGGGGAAGCCGTCGATCAGGCCCTGCTGCTGCAGCACGAGGCCGCTGGCCATCAGGCCGAAGCCGGCCAGGCAGACCAGCAGCGACACGACGAAGCCCCGCGCGTTGTCGTGGACAAACGACGTGGCCGCCGACGCCGCGATCACGCCCACCGCCACCCAAAACTCGGTCTGCGTAAACACTGCCGGGGCCGCCGGCTGGCCGAGCGCCCGCCAGATCTCGGGAGCAAAATCATCGCGGATGCTGCGGATGATCGTCACCAACACAAACACCACCACGATCGGGATGAAGGCCCCGCCATACTGCTGCAGGAAGCGTCGCCGCTGCTCACGGTTCATCGGGCTGCGGGCGGAGCGGGCTTCCAGGTCGCGCCGCGACGGCGGCTTGACCACGTGGATCATCGAGAGAAACACCGCCGAGGGCAGGAGGAAGATCGCCCCGGCTGCCGCCGGCATCCAGGCCTCGCTCACGCCCTGCCCGAGCAGCCAGGCCCCCGTCGACTTCATCACGCCGCCGGCGAGGATGAAGCTGGCACACAGGCCGGCCGTGAGCGCCTCCGTCAGCCGGCGGCCTTCCAGCGGCGCGAGCACCATCCCGAAAACCATCCCCAGCGGCAGGCCGTTGATGAACAGCCAGGCGGCGTTCCACGGCCGCGGCGTGATCGCAAACGCGAGCAAGGC
>CALCGM010000581.1 GCA_937900985.1 uncultured Planctomycetaceae bacterium
TGCCCGCCTCGATCTTCTGCGGATCCGGCTCGATCACTCCGAAGGTCTCATGATCAGCAGGAGACGTGCTCACGACATCGAGAGCCTTCATGTCGATCAGCTCGGTGGCAGCAGCGGCCAGGTGCTCACGAGCATCCGCCGGATAGTTGTCGTGTGCGGGCAGCACCCACACACCACCGGTCTTGACCACCTTAAACGGCGAGAGCTCCGCCAGTTCTTCGTTGTAGGAGACGATCTCGAGGCTGCCCGCCTGGGCCACATCCTCAAGCTTGGGGAAGAGCACTTCCTGCATCCCGGCAGTCACCTGCCTCGCCTGAAAGCGAGGCTGCACCACCCAGCCGACAATCAGCAGCCCAAAGCCCACAGCCAGATAGATCAGCGTGGTCTTGGTGGCGGAACCCTGCCCGCCGCGCTCTTCTGCCATCCCACTGTTGTCCATCGCCATCTGTGCCGTCCTCATCCGTAGTGCCGAAACAAGAGACTCATCCCTGCTGCCAGAGGCACCGGCAGCCACCCACACGCAGCTCACCGCAGCCGCGACTTCGAAACGCCTTCCCGCTCACGGGCCCGTCGCCGAAAGAACACAAAGAACGCCACGACAAGCGGAGGAATCGGCGGCAGGAGCACCGCCAGCCACTTCTGCCGGTCTTGTTCACGACGCACCGCAGCCCCGAGCCGACGCTCCACAGCCTCCACCTCAGCATCCCGCTTTCTCCGCATGCCCTCGATCTTCGTCTCAAGCCTCCGCTGAGCAAGCCGCTGCTGGCTGGCCAGCTGCTGCATGGCCGCCACCAACTCCTGCGAGTCGGCCGTGCCACTGTTTTCCATATCCCGCACCTTCTCCTCGAAGCTGGCGAGGTCCTCACGCATCTTGGCGTTGGCTTCCCGTTCGGCCTCATCAAACTCGGCGATAAACTTCTGCCGCTCCTCATCGGCCTGGGCACGCGCGTCGTCGACAGCATCCTCGATGCGTTCGAGGGTCCGGTGCACTGGCTTCCGCTTGCGGATCTCAATGAAGCGATCGTCACCGGCAAGCTCGTCGAGGATATTGAGCACGAAGGCAACGTTGTCGAAATCGAGTGCGAAGAACTCGTCGGGGCGGTCGCGGAGCCCGAAGATTCGGCCGTCAAGCAGGTCGATGTCGGTGACAACAATCGCCTGAATCGGCTCGGCGGTGGCCTCGCCCTCTGCCGATGCTTCCTCTGCTGGCGGCTCACCAGCCCCGCTGGCCGCCTGCCCAGGCCGCTGCACGCTCGCTGCGAGCACCATGGCTTCCTGGCCAGGCTGCTCAAAGGCCTGCAGCATCCGCGAGTCGCCACGGTTGCCCAGGATGGCCGACACGTCGATCGTGCCGCTTCGCGTTCCCGTCCGAGCCAGTGGCAAAAAGCTCACGTTCACCTTTTCCTTGGTGCGGAGACCGCCGGGAAAGGGAAACAGCATCTCCTGCAGTCCGGAGGTCACTGCCGACTCCTGATTGAGTGCGGCGACACCGCCTCCTAGCGACTCCAGGGCCTGATCGACGAAGACAAACTCGCTGGGAAGCTCAAGCTTCGGATGCGGGTTGTAGTCTTGCCAGACGACAACCGGACTCGGCCCCGCGCCACCAAAACTCGGCTGGCCGCCCGAGGTGATCAGTTCCACGCCGAGCGTATTCCAGAGCAGTTCAAGATCGCCCTTCGGCTGCCCCTGCTGCTGCTGAAACATCGCCATCGGCCCGCTCGGCCCTCGCCGCGGCTGGCTGGTGCCCGGCACGCCAACCATCAGCACAGGCAACGGATCTTCAAAGATCGCCACCGGCTGGCCAGCCTTCACGGCCGTCACGAAGTTTTCCATCTCCGCCGGACCGAGCGATGAGGGCTGCACAGCCAGCATCACGTCGTACTGCTCGACGATCGGCGACGAGGGGTCGACCTGCACCACCTCATACTGCTTCTCCAGTTCGTCGACGAGTGGCTGCCGCGGCGTCTGCGAGCCGGTCATCATGTCAAAGCCACCAAACAGCTCCGCGTCGGTCGTCAGCACACCGAGTCGCTTGCGGGTCTGCTCGTTGGCGGTGCAGACCGAACGGATCAGTTCGTATTCGACCGGAGTGCCACGATCGAAGAACGGCACCACGACCTTCTCCAGGCCGCTGGTAAACGCACAGCCGAGAAAAACCTCCTCCTCCCGGTAGGCCCCGCGAACCCGGGCAAGCACCGACACCGGCTCGATGCCAAACTGCTGCCTGGCCAGCGCCGCCGCTTCGGTCTTCGGGTCGGTCGAGATCACTTCAACCTTCACCTTGCCGCCACCGAGCCGCTGAAACTGCCGAAGCATGTTCAACAGGGTCAGCCGTGTCTGCGTGTAGTCTTCCGGGACGACCGGGCTGACGTAGGCGGTGATCTCCACAGGACGCTCGGGGTCGAGCTCCGCCAGCAGCCGCCGCGTGTCGGGAGAGAGGGAGCTGATCTGGCCTTCCGAGAGATCCGCCCGCACATCGACCGACCGCACGAGCAAGACCACCCCAAAGCTCGCAGCGACCAGGGCGACGGTGCGGAGCGCGAAATGCCCGCCCATCTGGGCACCGTCTTTGCGGCCGGTCCAGTGCCGCCTGCCGATCAGCACCATCGCCACATACAGACAGACGACCACGATGCCCAGAAAGTAGGTCACCGATGAGAGGCTGAGGATGCCCCTGCCAAAGTCATTGAACTGCTCGGCCATGCTCCACGTTCGCACGGTTTCCGCCCACGATGGGCTCATCACGGTGCCGGCCTGATCGGCCACCACCAGCGGAGCGTTGAGCAGCAGTCCAAGCACAAATCCAACGGTGAGGTTGCTGGTGAGAAAACTCGCCACCATGCCGATCGCCAGCATCGCCAGGCCGACAAACCAGTAGCCCAGATAGTTGCTAAAGAAGAGGCCGGCGTCGGGCGTGCCCCAGCGGATCAGGATGATCACGTTGCAGACCATCGAAAACATCAGCGCCACGGTGAAGATGCCGACGGCTGCCAGATACTTGCCAAACACCACCTCCTGATCGGTGGCAGGGATCGTGAGCAAGAGTTCGTCGGTGCCCTGCCGCCGCTCTTCCGCCCACACGCTCATCGTGATCGCCGGAATGAAGACGAGCATGATGTAGGGCAGATAGCGGTTGAGCTGGTCGAGGTTGGCCAGATTGGAGTTAAAAAACTCCGGCGGCCAGAAGGCGGCCAGCGACCCCAGCAAGACAAACACGCAGATGAAAACGTAGCCAGTGGGGTTGGAGAAGTAGGCCACGAAATTCCGCTTAAACACGGCGTCGAGCACATGCCACTTCATCGCCATCATTCCCTTCGAGTGCGTAGCAACGGTGAGGGCCCGGAAATCCGGCTGCCCAGGTTTCCCACAGCGTCGGCCTAGGCCGCCGAGCCACGGGTCAGTTCATAAAAACGATCGTCAAGCGAGCCACCGCCGGCAACAAGATCCTGCGGCCTGCCGTCAAACACCAGCCGCCCTTCGGCCACCAGGATCACCCGATCGGCCAGGGCGTCGACCTCCTGAAGAATGTGCGTCGACAGCAGGATCGTCTTCTTTTCGCCGAGCCGGCGGATGTTCTCACGAACCTCACGAATCTGGTTGGGATCGAGGCCACTCGTCGGCTCGTCGAGAATCAGCACGTCGGGCTCATGGAGGAGCACCTGGGCCATCCCGACCCGCTGGCGGTAGCCCTTGGAGAGCTTGTCGATCGCCTTGCCGATCACGCTGCCGAGTTCGCACTGCCGAATCACAGCCTCGATGCGTTCCTTCTTGTAGTCACCGGTGATGCCGCGGGCATCGGCGAAAAACTCAAGCAGGCTGCGCGGTGTCATGTCGGGATAGAGTGGGCCGTTCTCCGGCAGGTAGCCGAGCCGCGTGGCGCCGGCAATCCGATCGGTCGCCATGTCGTAGCCAGCGATGCGAGCCGTGCCCGCAGACGCCGCCAGATAGCCGGTGAGCATCTTCATCGTGGTGCTCTTTCCCGCGCCATTGGGCCCCAGAAAGGCGACCACCTGCCCCCGCGGCACGCGGAACGTCATGTCTTTGACCGCAATGAACGTGCCGTAGTACTTCGTGAGGCCATTCGCCTCGATCATCCAGTCGACACCGGATGTGGCCGTCGGCTCTGTGGCAGTTTCCGCTTTGTGCATCACGCGTCCTCGTGAACCGGCTCCCCAAACTCATGCACCCACCACGGCGGCATGCGACCGCGGACCGAGCGGGAAACGCACCCGGCAAGAATGCCGTCCAGAGAAGCTCCGGAGGCCCGCCAACGTCGATCCCCGCGGGAATCCGCAGCCCCGGCGATGGGGCCGCGTGGGATGCCACACCACAATAGGACCGTGGACACCGGGCTGTCCAGCCCCCGACAGCCGAGACGGCATGCTGCGGCAGAGACGCTCAGGGCGTGACGGTGGCCTCTGCCGCCACCGACGGCGATTCCCGCTCTGCAGCAGAGCCGCCAATTTCCTGCTCCCGGTGCTCGGGAACGCCACGCTGCCAGGTGATGTGCCGCCGCCAGCGGGGAGCGGCGGCGGGAAAATCGTGGCGTGTGTGCACGCCGCGTGTTTCTTCCCGCACAATCGCTCCGCGGATCATCAGCCGCCCCACCTCGAGCATGTTCTGCAGCTGCCATCCCCGGGGCTCGGCAAACTGCCGCGGCAGCACATAGCGGCACCAGCCCTCCACTGCCTCCAAGGCCTCGGCGAGCGACTCGCCGCTGCGATCCACGCCGACCTTCCGCCACATCATGCTCTTGAGCGAGTTGCGAATGTCTTCGAGATCGAGCGGCTCGTGGGCCTCGTCTCGCCGCGGATTGGACAGCATCGGAACCCGCAGGTCGTCTCGGTCGCTCATCGCAAGCACATCGGCGGATGCCGCAGCCCCGCAACGGGCTCCATACACCAGGCCTTCGAGCAGGCTGTTGCTGGCGAGCCGATTCGCCCCGTGCAGCCCACTGGAGGTGACCTCGCCTGCCGCGAGAAGCCCCGGCAGATCCGTGCGCCCGTCGGCATCCACCGCGACGCCCCCGATCATGTAGTGGGCCCCAGGCCGGACGGGAATCCTATCGCGGGTCAAGTCGAGCCCAAACTCGGCACAGAGCTTGGCCATGCCAGGAAACCGCCTCCGCACCATCTCACCATCGAGGTGCGACAGATCGAGATAGACGTTGGCATGCTGCGTCTGCTGCATCACCCGGTTGATCGCCCGCGAAACAATGTCGCGAGGAGCGAGTTCGCCGCGGGAATCAAAGGCAGGCATGAACCGCTGCCCATCCCGATCAACCAGCCAGGCCCCAGCCCCGCGAACCGCCTCGGTAATCAGGCTGCGGGCACCGCCGGCGATGTAGAGCACCGTCGGATGAAACTGCATGAACTCCATGTCGCGAAGCAGGCTGCCCGCCCGCCAGGCCAGGGCCATCCCGTCCCCGCTGGCCACGTCGGGATTGGTCGTCTCGCGATAGACCTGGCCCGCGCCACCGGTTGCGAGAATCGTCCGCCGGGCCCAGACAAGGGTCTTGCCATGGTCTTTATTCCAGACAAGCGCGCCCCGGCAGGCCGTTTCGTCGGTGAGCAGGTCGATGGTAAAGGTGTCGGGCCAGACCTCCAGGTTTGCCAGACCGCGTGCCCGCTCGATCACCGCCCGCATCACCTCGCGGCCGGTGGCGTCACCAAGCGCGTGAACAATCCGGCGGTGGCTGTGGCCGCCCTCCCTGCCGAGATCAAGTTCGCCGTCCCGCTCATCAAAGCGGGTTCCCCAGGCGATCAGCTCTTCGATCCGACTGGGCGCCTCCCGGACCACCGCATCCACCACGTCCGAATGACAGAGGCCACCGCCGGCGGTCAGCGTGTCGGCCACATGGTTGTCGAAGCGATCCTCTGGATCGACGACGCCGGCGATGCCTCCCTGGGCATACTGGCTCGACGACTCACGGAGATCGTCTTTGGTGATCACCGTCACCGAGAGGCTCGGGTCGACTTCCAGCGCCGCCCGCAGGCCAGCCAGCCCTCCACCGAGAATAAGCACATCCGTGAAGCAGTGCGGCACTCGCCGCGGCCCAAACGGCACAAGGTAGCGAGGGCCTTCAAACGCATCGATCATTGCGTGGAGAGTCCTTCGGTGTAGGCACGCACCCGCTCAAGATACTCACTCGGCGGTCGGCTACGGGCACCCTCCGCCTCGCCATCGCGGCCTTCGCGGGTGGCCCTGCGACGGGTTTGCATTCCCTCGGGCCGGAGCCCCAGGCTTCGTACCGCTCGATCAAACTCCACGCGGTCGGCAGGATTCTCACTCCGCTGCAGCCGCTGCATCGCATCCCAGCGGGCGAGAAAGGCCCTGGCCTGCTCCTCGCTCCAGCCGAGCTGCTCCAGAAGGTCGCGATCCCCCGCATCGAGGCTGTCGCGGAGATGGTCAATCGCCAGATCGGTGGCGTTGCGGGCGTGCTCGAGATCGGCATTGCCCCACTCAAGTTCAGACGGCGTGGCTTCAAGATCCCCGCCTTCTCGCTCCCCTTCACCGTCCGACCACGCCCCCTGCCCAGCCATGCCGCGGGTGTCGCCTGAGTCACCGAGGTCGCCTGCCTCCCCCTGCTGCTGATTGCCTCCACCAGCTGCACTCCCCTGCCGACCCTCGCCTTGCTGACCCTCGCCTTGCTGACCCTCGCCCTGCT
>CALCGM010000582.1 GCA_937900985.1 uncultured Planctomycetaceae bacterium
CACCGGGTCGACGAGCGGGACTACGCCGGCAGCACGCCAGCGGCGATCCGCAAGGTGCTCAGGCGGTATGGCGTGGCCGAGGTCGTCGAGTTTTTTGCCAAGGCTGGCGTGGAGCTGAAGCAGGAAGAGACCGGCAAGCTCTTTCCGGTGTCGGATTCCGCCCGCAGCGTGCTCACCGCCCTGCTCCGCGAGGCCGCCGATGCCGGCGTGGAGCTCGTGCATCCAGCGCGGGTGGAGGCGATCGAGCCACCTGGGGCGAGCCCCCGCGGCGGCTTTCGCGTGACCACGGCTGCAGGCGCTGTGGAGGCCCGACGACTGATCCTCGCCACTGGCGGCCGATCACTGCCCAAAAGCGGTTCCGACGGATCCGGCTTTGCGCTCGCGGCATCGCTCGGGCATACGCTCACCGAGCCGATCCTGCCGGCGCTGGTGCCGCTGGTGCTGGCCGATGGCCACTTCATCCGCAGCCTCTCCGGGCTGACCGTGCCCACACGGCTCACGCTCACCTCCGCCACGGGGAAGCGGCTGGCGATGAGCGAGGGCAGCACGCTCTGCACCCATCAGGGCCTCTCGGGGCCTGCCGTGCTCGACATCAGCCGCCATTACCTGATGGCCCGCCATGCCGACGCGGGCGTGCGGCTGCTGATCAACTGGCTGCCGCAGGTGGCTACCGCCGAGTTTGAGGCGTCGCTTCGCGATGCCCGCGGCCGCGGTGCGGTTGCGGTGCTGCGGCCGTTTTTGCCTGAGCGGCTGGCTCGGCAGCTCTGTGAGGAGGCCGGCTGCCCACCAGCCGGCGACATTCCCAAGGAGCCGCGGCGTCGGCTCGTGCGGTGTGCCTTGGAGATGCCGCTGCCGGTGGCTGGCGACCGCGGCTTCTCGATTGCCGAAGCGACCGCCGGAGGCGTGCCGCTGAGCGAGGTTCGCCTGGAGACGATGGAGAGCCGGCTCTGCCCCGGGCTGCACTTTGCCGGTGAAGTGCTCGATGTGGATGGCCGCATCGGCGGCTTCAACTTCCAATGGGCATGGGCGAGCGGCTTCGTTGCCGGAACTTCGGCGGTGGCAGCACTGGCAGCGGACTGCTCGCCAGAAGCCGCGCGGCCGCCTCGGTGACCTGCTCCACGGCGATCTCACTCATCGAGGTTTCACCCAGCGGCCACCGCAGCGGTGTCGGCGAGCGGTCGGATCGCCACTGTTGAACGCGGTGGCCGAGGCTGCGACGAAGGCTGCGGCCTCGCACCACCTCGCAGGCTGTTCCCCAGGGGTGCCATTGATTGGGGTCGCTGGGGCCAAAGAGCACCACCACCGGCGTTCCAAACGATGCGGCCAGGTGGGCCAGCCCGGTGTCGACGCCCAGGTAGAGATGCATCCGCGCGAGAAACGCTCCCGTCTCGTCGAGTCGCAGGTCTCTCGAGAAGTCGTGGACATGCTGGCGATGCCCAGGCTGCATCATGCCGCGAATCGTGTCGTGGGCCGCAATGTCGCGGGGAGCGCCGCAGAAACAGATCTCGCAGCTGTGCTCAGCCACGAGCCAGTCCGCTGCGGCTGCCATGCGGTCGAGCGGCCACTCGCGATTGGGGTTGGTTGCCTTGGGGGCGAGAAACACCCATCGTCGCTCGGCGGGAAGCTCGGCTGTGACCTCGGCAGCCCGGCTGGCGGCGGCGGGAGAGGCCCAGTTTTCGTTGTGGCCATCGTCGACCGCGATGCCGTCGTCTCGCAAAAGGTCGAGAAAGTGCTCGGCCTCATGCCGGCAGCGATCAATCGAGACAGCCCTCGTCAGCAGTGGCCGCCGTCCCTGAAAATCACCGCCAACGCGATGCGGGATGCCGGCCAGCCAGACCAGCAGACCGCTGGAGAACGACCGCTTGAGCAGATACGACCGTGTGTAGCCTCGGGCCTTCAGCCGGGCGGCGTTGTCGAGGATCGTGTCGAGCGACGTCGGCAGCATTCCGCGGGCCTTCGTCGGCTTGTGCCAGGTGATCAGCTCGTCTTTGTAGGGACACTCTGCGAGCACCGAGCCACTGCCGGCGTCGACGAGGACATCGATCGTGGCCTCGGGAAAGCCACGTCGGAGATTCCGCAGGAACGGGATCGCCAGCAGGGTGTCGCCGATGTAGCGATTGCGGACAACGAGGATTCGCTCGTGCCGCGAGTCAGGCGACGAAGGATTCTGGCGGCCCATGCGATCTCCTAGCGGGCAAAGCCCACGAAGAAGCTGAACAGCTGCTGACTGTCGTAGGGGGCGTAGGCCACAGGAACAGCGAAGTCGAGGGCGATCGGTGCCGGGCCCATCGCCGGAATCGTGATTCGCAGACCGAAACCGGGCGAGACACGCATGTTCTGGATGGAGACGTTGCTCTCGACGGTACCGAAGTCGGTGAAGATCACCCCTCGCAGCGAGTCGTCGGCAGTGATCGGAAAGAGGTATTCCACAGTGTTGAGCCACTCAAACGGACCACCGATGATCGCTCCGTTTTGACGAGGACTCGCCCCACGGAACACGAAGCCGCGGAGGGTGTTGTAACCACCAGCGAAGAAGTTGTCGTAGGCCGGCGTGTCGGGGCCGCTCATGCCGAGCACCGAGCCGATCGACAGCACATGCCGGCCGGAGCCGTCTGGCCGCTCGTTGAGCAGGAAGTATTGGCGGGCCTCGAGCACGCCTCGCGGATAGACGAAGGTTCCGATCACCTGCTCAAACTCGAAGGTCATCAGGTGGCCCTGCGTTGGCAGGAAGGGGCTGTCGCGAGTGTCGTGGATGATGCCACCGGAAAAGCCATACACGCTGTTGGTGCCGAGCATGTCGTCGATCGCCGGAGCCTGCACACGTGGGTCAAACACGTCCACGCTTTCACCGCGGAAGCCGGCGTTGACCGAAAGGTCGGGAGCGAAGGCGAACTGATAGCCCAGGCCGACGCGGCCACCAACACGGCCTTCCGCCCAGTCAAAAAAGTAGCGTGTGTAGTAGGAGGCACTCGTGGAGAGGCCGATGC
>CALCGM010000583.1 GCA_937900985.1 uncultured Planctomycetaceae bacterium
CGTGACGCCCGCCATGCTCTGCGCAGCGGTCCGCAGCGCGGCGGCCGCCCGCACGGCTGGCCGCAGGCCCCGCTCGGCCAGGGCATTGAGCCACTGCATCCGCGAGTAGACGCTGCGATACCTGCTCGCCAGCACGCGTTGGGCGTGGGAGTTTTGTTGATTCATTCTGTCCTCGTGGGGCTCCAATCCTGTGCATGAGCTGTTGCTGGCCAACGCACTCACGGCAGCGGACATCGCGACAGCCGTGGAAGGGATGACGGGCAGAGGGCCCGGACTAGCGTGGACCGCTGAATCGCGCAAGGAATCGATCCTCTTCAGAGGCCGTTCGTGCGATCCAATGCTCGTTTCAGTAAAAGAAATGCGGTGGTGTATGCATCCCCCAAAAAGGCAGGCTAGCGATGAGTGTTTTTATCGTCAAGTCCCAGGTCGATCATTGGGGCCTCCGAAATCCCCACAGCGATCAGGCCGGTGAGCTTGCCCGTTCCTAGCGGCGGTATGCCCATCGCTGTACGATCAAGCCGCTGCGCGAAGCGACACTGTTCGCCGTTTCGGTGAGCATGTCTTTCATCGCGGAGTCGATTCATGCCCCCGTCGCAGCCTTGGCGAGACATCCCGCCCGCGAACGTTGTTCGGGAAGGGCTTGGCCGCCTCTCTGGAGCAAGCGGCAGGCTGCCGAGAAACGCCACTGCGGCAGAGCAGCAGAAGACGTTCTTGATCGACAAGCTCTTCATCGACATCCACCACTATCACCAGGTGCCCAAGGACCGCCTCGGCAGGCTCCTGCACCGTGAGACACTGTTGCGAGGCATTGCTGCCTCAGCAAACGCCCTTTGGGGTGGAGACGCCAGTGCCCGCTCAACGCAGATGGGCGGCACGGTGGCAAACCTGGCGGACCGTGCGACGCAGAAAGCTGCCTACATTCGCAAGCTCTATGATTTTTACAAAGGAGAGGGTGCCGGCGTCTTCCGAGGCCAAGACCTGCTCAACTTTCTCAAGAGCCCTCCGCATGCGGGCGGAGGGCATCTCGCCAACCTGCAACGCGGCTGCCGGATGGAGAGAATCGACCCAGCACACCGGGCGTTTGAAGTCCATCTCGAACCCGGAAAAGCTTTTACCAACGATGATTTTCAGTGCGGCATGAACTGGGCGTTTGCCGAGTGGTGCGGCTGCCTGATGCAGCATCCGCAGGATCCTGAAATAGAGGTCGTCCGGCCCAACTTCACGATTGAAGACATTGATGCAGCAAGCCTGCCGCCGTTCTTTCTGTGGCTGGAAAATCACCGCATCTGTGTCGGACGCGACTCAGAGACGTTCGGGATGTTTGACTTCAGCCCCGCTGAAGTCACGGGCGTTCTCTACTCGCCGTATGGGCAAGCCTCACGGGCAGGCGGTGGGCCGATCAAGCCCGTCCAGGGAATCCACTGGCTGGTGGCGTCGTCGGATGGCGTGGTCGTGGAAATGCCTCTCGACAACCCCAAGAGTGGGATGCGGCTGTTTGACACGATGCATCTCCCCGGCAAAGGCCACGATGAGAAACAGTCCGCGGCCTACGTGTGG
>CALCGM010000584.1 GCA_937900985.1 uncultured Planctomycetaceae bacterium
GGAACCGCATGTACTGTTTCCACGTTTCCACCGGTGTGGTGGTGAAAATCGCTTCAAGCGCCTGAAAGTAGCTCGGTGTGGCGACGTTGACTTCCGCAAGGTCTGTGGCACCAACAGCGGTGAAAAACTCCCCCCACGGCAGCGAGGGCGTCAGCTCGGGGAGATCGCCCACGGCATACTTGTTGTAGCGCAGGTTTGCGTCGCGGAGCTTGGTGCGGGACCACTGAAACAGGGCGAGTTTGGTTTCCAGCTCGACGATGTCGCCTGCCGCCTGCTCGCCACCGGGCAGGCCGGCAAGCTCAAAGAGCGTCGCGATGTAGTCGCGGAGGGCTTTGCGGGCTTCGATATAGCGGTCGTCGTCGATGAAGTAGTAGTCGCGGTCGGGCAGACTGGTGCCGCTCTGGTAGACCGCAGCGAGGTGCTCCTTGGAGCTCTTGGCGTCGGTGCCAACGTAGAAGGCGATCGGGCCGCCAACGCCGACCGTCTGCAGAACGCCAAAGTGGCGGATGACGTCTTCGGTCGTGGCGAGGCCGTCGATGGCATCGAGCTCGGGCTTGAGCGGGGCAACGCCGGCCTCCTCGATGGCCTCGGTGTTCATGAAGCTGCGGTAGAAACCGCCGATTCGCTGCACGTTGCCGGAGGCGTTTTCGGTGGCGGCCGCCTCCTGCATGATCGCGTGGATGTTTTCGATTGCTTCGTCGGAGAGCTGGGTAAACGAGCCGTAGTCCGACTTGTCGGCGGGGATCTCGGTTTCTTGGAGCCACTGCCCGTTGACGTGCCCAAAGAGGTTGTCTTGGGGCCGGACTCTCCTGTCGAAGTTTTCCGTGGAGATTCCCGAACGCAGCTCCTCCGCTTCGAGACTGGTGGCGAGGGCCACCATGAGCAGAGAGAAGACGACGCGAAGTGGCATGTGGTGATCCATGGCGAGTGGGAGTGGAGGCGGGGCCAGCAGCGAGGCGAATAGGCAATGGCCGGTGGCCGGGCGGGCAGGGCAGAAGCCAGGGCTCCGCTAGGAGGGCTCCTCTAAGAAGGTGTCGCTGTGTTCATACGCCGGGGCGCATGTGCACAAAAACACCAGCTCGTCGTCGCCGGTGTTTTCGATCGTGTGCCGGAGGCCTGGGGGGATGGCGATCGCATCGCCGGGGCCCACGGGCCGCGTCTCGCTGCCGAGGGTCATCGAGGCGGTGCCCGAGAGGATGTAGTAGATCTCCTCGGTCACCTTGTGGTGGTGGGGGATCGTGGCCTTGCCGGGCGGCAGCCGGGCCTCCGCGAGGCTCTGGTTGCGGATCGCCGAGTTGCGATGGGCCATCAGCTCGCGGATTGTCGAGCCGTCGACCGTCGTGAAGGGAGTCGTGTCGCGGTGATTGATGATGTCCATGCAGGAGAGGATAGCAGCGAGCCCAGAAGTCCACTACGTGGAGGCGAGCGATGTCGCTGAGGATTGAGGGGGAGACGTGCCGATAAAGGCGGTATGGCATCCCCCACGTTTCATCGCGGTCCACGTCCCAACACGGTCAGGCAGGCCTCGGGGGAGGTCTGCGAGGTGCCCGAGGGCTGGGGCCTGCTGCTGCCCGGCGATGCGGGCCTCACGCGTCGCGTGAAAGCCGCGGGTGAGCACTGGGTGGTTCAGGAGAAGGTGGGCCGGCGGACCTATTCACGCGGCGTGTATGCCCCGCAAGCAACGATCGACCGGATCCGGCAGGAGCTCGCGGCCGAGCGATCCACCGACGCTTACGCGCGTCGGCGGAAGGCCGATACCAAGCGGCGGGAAACCCAGCAGGCCGCGTATGCCGAAGACTTTGAGGCGGCGGTCCGCGGATTCCTCGGGTTTCATCAGCAGCATGCTGCCCTGGCGGCAAAGCTCGCGGCGGTCGTGGCGGCCCACGCCACGCCGGTGGGGAGCGGCACGGTGGCCCGCACGCAGCGGATCCCGATCGAGCGGCGGGCCGAAGCTGCGGTGATCGCCTGGCTGCGTCACCAGACAACGGCCTACGACTCGATGAAGATTCCCCGGGCAAAGGGCAAGCGACGCGAGGTGCGGCGGATGCTTGCCGAGCGTTCCCGCGAGCTGCTCAACAGCTACCGTCGCGGCGACGCGATCGCAGCGGGCTGTCCACTCGCAGCAGCCCTGCAGCAGGGCTAGCTGTCCGCGAAACACGCCATCGATGGCCTTTTCCCAACCAAGCGACGCCCCAGCCGAGGTTTTTGGGAGCCGCCGGTCGCCGCATCCTGCGGCGGCAGAGTTGTTCCACAGTCTGCGAACGCCCGTCCGGCGGGGTTCGGGCGGTTCGGGAAAGCCCGTCAGTGCTGTCCGAGATCGTTGGCCCGAATGGCCGCGAGTTTTTCGCGGAGCTCTCGGCGGAACTGGTCGACGACGGCTGCATGATCCGGGGAGGTGGCGAGGTTGGTGAACTGCTGGGGATCGGCCCGCATGTCGAAGAGCTCGATGCCGCCGGAGGCGTCTTCGCGATACTGGATGTAGGCCCAGCGGTCGTTGCGAAGCAGGAAGCCTTTGCTGGAGGGAGCCACGCAGAAGGCCGTTTCGCGGACTTCGCGGGTGGGGTCGCGGAGAAGCGGTGAGATGTCTTTGCCTTGCAGCCGTTCGGGCACGGGCATGTTGCAGAGGCTCAGCGTCGTGGGAAAAAGATCGAGCAGTTCGACAAACGAGTTGCAGACGGCTGGCGTCTGGCCGGGCACATGCACAATCAGCGGCACCATTGCCGACTCGTCACGGAGGCTGACCTTCGCCCAGAAGTCGTGCTCGCCGAGATGGTAGCCATGGTCGCTGGTGAAGATCACGATCGTGCGATCGGCCTGCCCAGTCGCCTCGAGGGCGGCGAGCACCTTGCCCACCTGCGCATCCATGTAGCGGACAGACGCGTAGTAGCCGGCGATCGCTTTTTTCTGCCGCCGCTCGTCCATCTTCATGTTGAGGCTGGTTTTGTAGTTGATGCCCGCTTTGGGGATGTCGTCCCAGTCGCCGGGAAGTTTGCGGGGCAGGCTCATCGACGAGAAGGGGCGGAAGGGATCGAAGTAGGGTGATGGGGCGACAAAGGGCACGTGCGGCCGCACGAAGCCGACCGCGAGAAAGAAGGGTGTGTCGCCCTGGCTCTCGAGGAGCCGCACGGCCGTGGCCGCGGTCTTGCCGTCGGAGTGGACCGAGTCGTCGCCGTCGGCTTCCACAACGACAAACGTGTTGCCGCCCACGACCGGCTTGGTGCCATCGGGATTGCCTTCGAGCGTTTCGCCGACTCCGGCAGCCTTCCACTCAGGGCCAGGGCTGTTGAACCGCTCCGTCCACGACTGCGGGTCGTCGGCTCCGTCGCTCCCGTCCTCAATCCCTCCCGGCACGCCCATATGGAAGATCTTGCTCACACGCGTGGTGGAGTAGCCGGCATTTTTGAAAGCCTCCGCCCAGGTCTCGCGGCTGCCGATCTGGGGCCGCGGGCTCGTGTAGCCCAAGACACCGGTGGCGTGTGGGTAGTAGCCGCTCATCAACGACGCCCGCGATGGACCGCAGTAGGTGCCCTGGCAGTAGGCCCGCGTGAAGCGTGTGCCTTTGGAGGCGAGCGCGTCGATGTGTGGTGTGTCACACACGTCGTTGCCGTAGCAGGACAGCGCGGTGGAGGTGAGGTCGTCGGAGATGATGAAGAGCACGTTCCAAGGCGTGTCGGCAGCCCGTGCTGCGGAGGCCACCATCAGCACGCAGGAGAGGATGATGGGCAGCGGTCGCATGAGGGGCCTCCGGGGTGGCGGGCGACTTGACCCGCGGTGCGATTCGGCATGCAATGAGCAACCGCGAGTGTATGCGAGAGGGGGTCGCGGGGCCGACCACCGCCTGCGGTCGACAGCAGAGCCAATGAGGACGCGATGAGCCGAAATCGATGCTGGTGTGTGCTGTGGGCGATTGGTGCGTGCCTGGCGGTCGCAGCTGGTCGTGCCGCGGTCGCGGCCGACCGGCAGCCGAACGTGATCGTGATTCTCACCGACGACCAGGGCTCGGTCGATGCCGGTTGCTACGGCACCGACGACCTGCAGACGCCCGCCATCGATGCGCTTGCAGCGGATGGTGTGCGGTTCAGCCAGTTTTATGCCGCCGCACCGGTCTGCTCGCCGTCGCGGGCCGGACTGCTCACGGGCCGCTATCCGATCAGAGCGGGGATGCCGGGCAATGCAGGGGCGCCGCCGTCAGAAGGGGTCAACACGCTCGAGGAGGTCGAGGGCAGCGCGGGGGCTGCCTGGGCTGCTCAGACGACGATGGCCGAGGTGTTTCAGAAGGCGGGCTACGCCACGGCCCACATCGGCAAGTGGCACCTGCACGCACACGCCGGGGCTCGGCCGCTCGATCAGGGATTTGACGCATCCTTTGGCCACATGGGCGGCTGCATCGACAACTACTCGCATGTCTTCTACTGGAACGGCCCCAACCGGCATGACCTCTGGCGGGGCAATGCCCGCATCCGCGAAACGGGCGGCTTCTTTCCCGACCTGATGGTCCGCGAAGCAACCGCCTTCATGGAGCAGTGCGAAGACCGGCCGTTCTTCCTCTACTTTGCGATGAACTGCCCACACTATCCCTACCAAGGCGAGGCCGAGTGGCTTGAGGCCTACGCCGAGCTTCCCTATCCCCGCAACCTCTACGCGGCATTTCTCTCGTCGCAGGATGCGCGGATCGGCAGCCTGCTGGAGGCCGTGGCGGGCCTCGGCCTCAAAGACGACACGATCGTGGTGTTTCAGTCAGACCATGGCCACTCCACGGAAGAGCGGGCGCACGGTGGCGGCGGCAGCGCGGGACCGTATCGCGGCGCGAAGTTTAGCCTCTTTGAAGGGGGGATTCGCGTGCCGGCGATCATCTCCTGGCCGGGGCATCTGCCGGCAGGGGAGGTTCGCGAGCAGCTGGCCCACAGCTGCGACTGGCTGCCCACGCTGGCGGAACTCTGCGGGATCGGGCCGCTGCAGCATGACGTCGACGGCAAGAGCCTGGCAGCGGTGATCCGCGGAACGGATGCGGCGTCGCCGCACGACGTGGTGCACTGGACGATCGGCAACAGCTGGGCGGTGAGGCGCGGGCCCTGGAAGCTGATCGCCAAGCCCAACGACACCTCCGGCAAGGCACCCCTCGGAGCCAGCGACGCCCTGTTTCTCTCCAATCTCTCCCGCGATGTCGGCGAGATGGAGAATCTCGCTGCGGCCAACCCCGACGTGGTGGCAGCGCTCACGCAGCTCCACGACGACTGGGCTGCATCGCTGTCGGCATCCGACGCACGCTAGTTTCGTGGCGGTCTCAGGGGGCTGCGAGGGTTGGGCTGAGGGCCCGCCGGCCGCCGGCAGAATCGCCTCAAGTTGCCCGCTGCTGCAGCCGATGGCCCTTGGAGGTTGCGCTCGCTGCGTGGTGGGCCGAAGGCTGGCCGCAGATCGCCACAAACTCTTCCGGTGATGCCCATGGCTGGATGCCGGCCGACTCTCCGATCCGCCGCACCAGCTGCCGTGTGTGTGCTGGCCTGGGCGGCAGCGGCTGTGGCGTCGCTTTCGCCCGTCGCACTCGCCGCTGGCGGCGCCGCATGCGACCCGCCGGAAACACGGCTTGAGCTCTGGCGGGAATCGCTGATCGGCCCTCTGGAGACCGAGTGCTGGACGCCGCTGACCCTGGCCGAGTTTTTCAGCGATGGCTGGGATCGGCCCTACGACTCGATCGATCACACCAATCCCAGGCAGACCTGGATCAACAGTGCCGACGGCGCGTTCTACCGGCTCGCCGTGATCTCCGGCACCTGGGCCCAGGGAACGTCAGACGTGGTCGACACGGCCAATGGCAGCTTCTTTCTGTTCACGCCGCTCAACCGCCGCTTTGAGATCGGCTGGTTTCTGCCCTTCACGCTCATCGCGCCGGATCCACGCTCGCCTGCCACAGCAGCCACCCGCGGCACGGGCGACCTGACGGTGGCTCCTCGTTTTCTCCTGATGGAAGACAAGGAGTATTCGATCACCGCCAACTGCTACGTCCGCTGCCCAACGGGAACGGCGGAAACCGGCAATGGGGTGGCGAGCCTTTCACCAGACATCGAGTTTTGGATGAACCCCACAGGCCACTGGGTGTTCCGGGGCGGCGCTGGCGTGACCGTTCCCACCAACCTGACGGCGGCCTCCACGCCGCTGCTCGAAGCCAACCCCTGGACGGGCTTCAACCTGACCCCCGGTCCGTTCAGCTCCTTTGATGCCCGCTTGGCCGCTGGCCTCTACCTGACGCCGAGCGATGCTCCGGTGTTGAAGCATCTCTGTGCGACCGTGGCGACCAACTTCCACACCCGTCTCTCCGGCGGCACCACGAGCTACTTCAGCATCACCCCCGGCATGCGGACGGGCATCGGCCGCGACTGGTATCTGCTGGCGGGCCTCGAAGTGCCCCTCGTGGGCCCGCTGCCGTTTGCCAACCAGGCCATCGTGCAGGCGATCAAAAACTTCTGATCCGCAGCGGGCGTGCCGCTGGCTGCCGAGCGGCGGCTGTCAGCTGGTTTCGGGCATGAATGTGGGCATCACCACGCCGCTGGGAGCCTGCCATGAGCCGCGAACCTGGGCGACGTGGAGCTCACAGTTGCGAGCGCCCCAGCGGTAGAGCTCCTGCACGAGCGCGTCGGCTTCAACCGGCACCAGCCAGACGGGGCAGCCGCCACGGTGATGGTTGAGCTCGGCCCGAATCAGGGCCGCGGCATGCTCCTGCGTTCGCATCACGCCGGGGCCGAGCATGGTGCTGCCCGGGTGCTTGACCGACACGAGGAAGCCATCGATGCCCTCGCCGTTGGCCGCGTCGATCACCGACACATGCCAGACGCCGTTGGGATTGTCGAGAAAGTAGCGGTGGTCGCCCGGACGCTCGATGTGGTGCAGCTCCTTCTCCAGCGCGACGATGGCTGCCAGGTCGGCGGCTGTGGCGTCGCGAACACGCTCGCCTCCTTGAACCTCGTGCATCGGGAGCCCCTCGCTGGGCACCTGCAGGAGCATGTCTTGAAACATCATGCGAGGCACGAAGCCGGCCCGCGTGTAGAGCGAAAAGGAGTCGAGGTTGAGAGCGCTCGACACCAGCCGGGTTGGGAGACCGGCAGCATCGGCCCGATCCGTGATGTCCGTGAGCAACCGGCGGGCGATGCCTTTGCCGAAGTGCGCGGGGTGGACGTTCATGATCCCCAGCGACATGTGGGTCGGCCGGGGATGGTAGAAGCAGGAGCCTGCCAGCTCGCCCGTGGTGTCGTCTGCGGCAACGACGCAGCAGCCAGGGTCGAGCGTTTCATACACGTCGCAAAACAGCAGCGTGGCGTCGGGGGCGGCTGTGAAGATCGGCGGGCGGCCATGCGACTCATACCAGGCATTGGTCGAGCTGCGGATCAGGGCCGCCACCTCGTTCCAGTCGCCGGGCGTCATCGCTCGCACTGTATATCCCATGGCCATCCACCTCACGCAGTAGCCACCGCGACTCAGCCGCCGTGGGCCTCTGCTTCGCGGGCAAGCTCCTGGTCGATCAGGATTAGGCCATGGCCATCGCCCCCGACGAGCGTGAGGCGATCATGGATGTCGTCGGCTTCCGCCGTGTCGGCGATCTGCTGCGGCACAAACTGCGTCAGGAAACTGTGGGTCAGGTGGTCGTTGTGTTTGTCGGCCAGGTCGATCAGGTCGTTCATCCGCTGCATGAGCTGGTGCTCCTGCGTGCGGACCATATCAAAGGCGTCGATGGGGCTGTCCCAGTCGCAGGCAGGAGCCTCAATGGTGGCAAACTTTGCCTGATAGTCGCGGTCGTTGAGGTAGTCGACGAAAAGGTTCATGTGGGTCAGTTCGCCCGCCGCTTCGCCGCGAAACCACTTCGCCATCCCGGTCAGGCCCCGCACGCTCGCCCACGATGCCATCGAGAAATAGAGGAATCCGGCAGACGCCTCGATGCAGATCTGCTCGTTGAGGGCGTTGGCGACTTCGTCGTTGAGGGACTTGCGAAAGCTCATGGGAGCGGCTCCGAGGTATGGAAGAAACTGCGAGTCAGTCTTAGGC
>CALCGM010000585.1 GCA_937900985.1 uncultured Planctomycetaceae bacterium
GTGTCGCCCCGACATTACTTACCGCACGAAACTGCACCATCCCGGAGATGGGCTCGTCCGTGCGGCCGTCACCGGTGCCATCGCCTCGTTCGGCACCGGGTTCGACCGACGGGCCCCGGCAACACGCCGGGGCGGCCTGACTGTCGCATGCCGCGGCATACCGCGAAGTGGATCTTCGACCGTCTGAAGGTCGAGCGCGGCTACACGATGGTGAAGGAAGTAGTGACGAAGTGGAAGGCCACCACGAAGGAGGTGTTCGCTCCGCTCTCCCACCCATCGGGCGAGGCGCAGGTGGAATTTGGGTTCGCGTACGTCGATGTTGCCGGTGAGCGGCAGCAGGTCGCCCTGTTCGTGATGTCGCTGCCGTACTCCGACGCTGTCTACATCCAGGCCTTTCCGCGAGAGTGCCCGGAGGCAGGCGAACGCCAGGCGATCAGCCGGCCCGCGCTGGTGGCAATCCGTGCTCACCAGATCGTTTTGATGCCACGGTATTCCTGAAGTTTTTTGTCGCCGGTCACAAGCGGCACATCCAGCGTACAGGTTGTCGCAACGATGAGCCGGTCCGCCGGGTCGCCGTGCATCGGCTCTGCCAAACCGCCGGCGAGGACGGCGATGTCGGAGGAGACCGGCTCGACTCTGATTTCGGGCAGGCTGTTCATATCTGCCATCCACTGCTCCAACGGCATGCTTAACTGCAGCCGGCCGCGGCGAACCGCAGTCGCGATTTCAAGCAGACTGATGGCGGAGACGGCGATCTGGCCAGGATCACTATGCGCTGTGAGCGTCCGCTCGGCTTTCCGGGAAAGTCCTGCAGCACGAGTGAGCCACCACACCAAGACATGGGTATCGATGACGATCAACGGTTCATGTCCCAGTCGTCGGCAGGCAAAACAGGCTCGAATGGCTTGTCGTAGCGGAGAAGGCTGCCTTTTAAGCGGCTGCGGGCCGCCTCGGCTACGTCCGGCTGCGGCGTCGGGGGAGAGATTTCCGCGATCACCCTTCCTCGCAGCGTCACCGACAACCGCTCCCCTCGAGCAACCCTCGCTAGGTAGTCTGGCAGATGCTGCCTCAGAGATGTCACGTTCACATCACGCATCTCGTCTCCTTTATGTACATTTCAAATGTACATATTTGGTGGCAGTCTGTCAAACCGCGGACTCGGCCGAGGTTCGGGGCTGCCCAGCCCCGTCGCACGACATTCACTGCGAGTGTCCTGCACCAACCATTTTTTCATGTACGAACCCAGTAGTGTCCGGTTGACGCACGGGCTCCTCGTCAGAACACCATGCCCCGCAAGGGCTTACGCTCAATGATCGTTGTACACGACTTCAACTCGGCAGGACATTTGACCCCCGGCAGAGCGGATTTTCCGCCGCCGGAAAGGGCAAGGTGGTCTTGTGTTCGACGGGCAGTTCGTGTTCTCGCAAGTTTTGGATTTCCTCCCACGGCGCGACTTCAACGCCTGCGTGGAGCGATACCGCGGCAACTACAAGTGCCGTGGGTTCTCTTGCCGCGATCAGTTTCTCGCCATGGCTTTTGCCCAGCTGACGTACCGAGAGAGCCTCCGCGACATCGAGATCTGCCTTTGGGCCCTCGGCACCAAGCTCTACCACGCGGGGTTCCGCTCCAGGATTTCCAGGAGCACTATGGCGGACGCGAATCAGCGTCGCGACTGGCGGATCTACGCCGACTTCGCGCATATCCTGATTCGGCGTGCCCGACTGCTGTACGCGAAAGATGCGTTGGCCGTGGATCTGGAAGAGACGGCCTACGCCCTGGACTCGACCACGATCGACCTCTGCCTGAGCCTCTTCCCGTGGGCCAGATTTCAACCCACGAAAGCGGCGGTCAA
>CALCGM010000586.1 GCA_937900985.1 uncultured Planctomycetaceae bacterium
GCCTCTCGTTTCAGGTACCCGATGTCGTGGCAGGAGCGGCCGAGGTGGTCGCCGCTGGCGGCCAGCTGACCCACGAACCCAAGGAAGAGAACGGCGAGCCGCCCCATCTGGCGATGTGCATGGATCCCGAGGGCAACGAGTTTATGCTCTCGCGACGACGCAGTTGACCGTCTGGCAGGCCACCGGAGCAGGAGCCATCCTCCGAGGTAGACTCGGCTGGCGACCACCGAGAGCCTTGCCGCGAGCCCGCAGATGCCACACCGACGACGAAGCCCACGCTCCTCTGGCGGCGAGGCGGATGCTCCACCACCTGCTCGTCGACAGCCCCGCGGCACCCCGCCACGGCCATTGGGCCAGCAGGCCCCGTCGGAACGGCACCGGGGCGGTGATGAGGAAACCTATCATGGCGGCCACGCCTGCGAGGCCCTCTTCGCCCGCCGGCCGGAAAGTGTGGTGCGGGTCTACCTGACCGCGGCGGCGCGTCAGCGGTTTGCCAAGCTGATCCGCTTCTGCAGCAGCTCGCGGCGGGGCTACCGACTGGTGGAGCCCGACAACCTCGACCGTATTGCTGGCACCAGGCATCACGAGGGAATCGCCATCCTCGCCAAGGCGATTCCCAGGCTGCAGGCTGCCGAGCTCTTTGCGGCGGTGGAAACCGGGCAGCAGACCGGCCCCTGGCTCTACCTCGACGGCGTCGCCAATCCGCACAACCTTGGTTCGCTCCTGCGGACCGCCGCCCACTTCGGCTGCTCCGCCATCCTCGGCCGCGAAGGTGAGCTGCCGCCGCTCTCCCCGGCAGCGGTTCGGGTGGCCGAGGGGGCTGCCGAACAGGTGCCCGTCTGTGATCTTGCCGATCCACGGGCCGACCTTCCGCGGCTGCAGGCCCGCGGCATCCGGCTCGTCGCCACCACGAGCCACCACGGCACTCCCCTGGCCTCCGCAGGCCTCTCGCGGCGGAGCGTGATCATCCTTGGCAGCGAGGGAACCGGCATGACCCGTGCGCTCGAACGGCTCGCCGACGCCACCGTCTGCATCCCCGGCAGCGGCGTTGTGGAGAGCCTCAACGTCGCAGTCGCTGGCGGCATTCTGCTTGCCGAAGCCTGCCGGCAGCCCGCAGGCAGCCCGACACGTCCGCCGACCGCGGGGTAGGGTAGAGAGCGGACGAAGGCGTCGACCGCTCGCCGTCCGCACATCCGTCACCACCCGCACAAAGGACTGTCGTGATGCTGCACCAGCCACGCCTCCTCGCAACCGTCGCCATTCTCCTGCTGACACTGCCCGTTTCTGGCCTCCAGGCGGCGCAGCCCGCGGCCGACGCGGCCGCTCCTGACGCAGTGCCCGTCCCCGTAGAGGCCGACCGTGGCCTGCTCAACCAGGCGAAGGACTATCGCTACGACCCCGTCGGCCGACAGCTCTGGGAGATCCCGCGAGAGTCGCTGCGGCCAGGCTGCGTCTACCTGACCTACGCCACCGACCTGCAGCAATGGACCTGGAGCCAGTGGGCGGGGGCGGAGGGCTTTCGCTTTGCCCTCGGCCCAGGATCGGTGATTCCTGGTGAGCAGTTTCATCTCACGATCAGCGACGCCGAGGGCATGCGGGCCATCGAAGCACGCTCCCCAGAACTCGCCCGCAAGTTTGAGATTCAGGGCGCAAAGCCCGTGCTGCGGCTTGACGAAGACGACTCCTGGCGGCTCAATCCCACGTCCTGCGGTGCCCGCGTCTTCGACGAACGGACCGGACGTCGCTGGGAGTGGCACGGCCCCGAGCAGGCCGCCGTGGTGCACCTCGGCGGGAATCAGTGGCGGTATGAAAATGGCCGCTACCTGCCAGCCTACCGCTGAGCTCTACCGCCGACGTCGAGGCAGATCAGCGTGTCGTCGTTGCGGAGATACAGTCGGCCCTCAGCGAGGGCCGGCAGGGCCCGCAGCGTTCCGGAGAGCGGCCGTGCGGAGGCGAGCACGTGCAGCCGATCGCTCTCGGGCTGGATCAGCTGCAGGGTTCCGTCGGTGCCCACGGTGAGCAGTTTTCCGTCGGCGGCCAGCAGGCTGCCGTAGCTCGATTGCCGCTCCCGCCACCGCACCAGGCCACTCTGCGGATCGAGGCAGACGAGGCTCGCCGGCGGCACATCCTCGCGGCCATCAAACGCATACAGGCCGCCGCCGACAAGCACCGGCGTCGCATACTGCGTGGCCAGCGATGCGGTCCCTTCCCAACGCGGCGTGAAGCCTTCGGCATCGAAGGGGCCGCACTGGGAGCCGACCCCATAGGAGGCGGTGATCAGCAGCGAGGCCGTGCCATCGGCTGCCGGGATCACGAGCGGGCTGGCCGCATTGACCGTGGGCCCCCGCATGCCAAAGGGCACCGCCCAGCGAACCTCACCGGTGGCGGCAGCGAGCTGCTGGCAGCGGTAGCGGGAAATCACGATCACGTCGGGGAGGTCGCCCTCGGCCGCCCCCGGAACGGCGACCGGTGCGGCGTAGCTGGCTGGCTCGTCGGTCGCCGTCCAGCGGGGCTCCCCATCGTCGAGCGAGAAGGCGACGATGCCGGCTCCTTGGCG
>CALCGM010000587.1 GCA_937900985.1 uncultured Planctomycetaceae bacterium
GCGGAGCAGATGGCGTCGGTGTCGGGATTGCGGTGCCCGAAGACAAAAAGGCTCATGAAGGTGTCTTGCAAGGGAGCGGGCGGCCGCACGGGGAGGCCGGGCAGGCGGTGGCAAACAAGCGGTTCGTTCCTTGTACCCAGAGAACTCGGCTGGAGACAAGCGGAGCCACAGAGGCTGATTGATCTGCGGCGGCGGGCTGACCGAAAGCCGTCAGCGGCGGTTTGCTCAGCCGGCTCCAGGCTTGCTGCTCATGGCCGATGCCAGCTGCCAGGTCGCCTCGAAGCCGCGAAGGGCAGCGGTGGCGCCGTAGCCGGTGACGCAGCAGGCGGCGTTGGCGGCGGCCACGAGGCCTGCGTCGGCCAACGGCATCTCTCTGAGCAGCCCGGCGAGCAGGCCGGCGAGAAAGGCATCGCCTGCGCCCGTGGTGTCGACCACGGGGCCCGGCGGCGTGACGCAGGGCACCATGATCTCGTGGTCGGGAGCGGCTGCCGCCGTCGGCGGAGTGAGCAGGGCGCCTTTCGTGCCGAGCTTCACGCCCACGATGCCGGTGGCGCCGTGGTCGCGGTAGCAGGCGATGATCGCTGAAGGGTCGGTGAGGCCCGTCTGATGCACGGCCTCATCGAGGCTCGGCACATAGAGGTCGACGTGCGGGAGCGCCGGCGCGAGCTGCGCGAGGGTGCCGCCGGAGCCACCCGTCTCGAGGGCCACACGGCAGCCCGCCTGCTTGGCTGCAGCCATCGCTGGGCCAAGGTCGGCCTCGAGGCCCGGCAGCAGGCCGAGGTAGCCAAACACGGCCCAGCGGCTGCGGGCGAGATGGCCTGCAAGCCGCTCGATGAAGGCGAGGTTGATTGCGGAGGGGGCACCGACGTGATGGGCAAAACTCCGCTCACCGCCTGGATCGATCAGCACGGCCGTGGTGCTCGTGCCGAGGGTGTCGTGGGCGATCAGCGGTTGTGTGTCGATGCCCTCTGCTGTGAGCCGACTGCGGATCACGTCGGCCCAGGGATCGCGTCCCACGAGGCTGGCGGCCGCCACGGAGCCACCAAGGCGGGCGAGGCCCACGCCTGTGTTGCAGACGATGCCGCCGGTCACGACCTCAATCGGGTCGACGTGAATCAGTCGGCCGCCGCCGATGGGCTCGTTGAGCCCCACGGGCCGCACGAGGATGTCGGCGACGCAGGTGCCGCAGATCAGGCAGTCGATCGTGCGAGCCATGGAGGAGGAAGCTGCAGCCATGAGAGAAGGTGGGCCGCAAAGGCCTCGATCGGCGGAATGAAGGGATGGAGAAGCGTGCGGTCTTGCCCGCCCTTTAATCCTAACCGCTCCGCTCGTGGCTCCGCGACGGATGCGGGGGCTCGCGGGTCATGGGCTCGGCATGGCGTTGCAGGCCCGGGGGGCTTGGCGATGAGGCCGCGGCCGCGGAAACCACCCGGTTTCGTCCGGCGGCTTTCGCCCGATACATCGCAGAGTCGGCCCGTGCCAGCACCTCGTCGGCAGTCTCTGTGGGGCTGGCGAGGGTCGCCCCAATGCTGAGGCTGATCTGGATGGGGCCGGCTGCGGTCTCGATGGGCTCCGCGGCAAGGCGGCGGAGCTTTTCGGCAACGTCTGTCGCATCTTGGAGCGTTCGCACGCCATGCAGCACCACCATGATTTCGTCACCACCCATGCGGGCCGCGAGGTCGTCGGAACTCCGCAGCGAGCTGCGAATCCTGTCGGCGAGCTGCCGCAGCACCTCATCGCCTGCGGCGTGGCCGTAGGTGTCGTTGACCGTTTTAAACCGGTCGATGTCGCACCACAGCACAGCCGCGCGCAAAGGGCTGCCGCGGTCGAGGAATCGAATCCGTTCAAGCGCTCCGCGTCGGTTGGAGAGAGAGGTCAGCTCATCGGTGCGGGCGCTCCGCTCGAGGAGCCGCCGGTCCTCCTCCTCAGCGTCAACCAGTCGCACCGACACGGCCATCCCGTCGACCCCGAGGGCGGGAGCCTCGTAGGGCGACCACCGCACCACCGCGAAGTGCTCGGTGCCGCTCTTGCCGCGAAGCCGTGTTCGCACGACCCGGTCGCCGTCACCGGGCCGGGCCTCTTGAGGCGGAAGAGAATGGCTGCCCTTGGCCGCACCGAACACGCCGGCATCATCGGAAAACAGATCTCCCAGATCGCGGCCGAGCCATTCGTCGGCCTGCCAGCCGAGGGCGGGCGTCAAGGCCGGCGACACCCATCGCACGCGGCCTCCTCGGTCGACCAGTAGGACGATGGTGGAGGCGTTGGTTGCCAAGAGCTGAGACTGCTCGTGGGCGACGGCCAGCTGGCGTCGCAGCCGCTGGTTTTCCCTGAAGCTGCGACGCATCACCTCAAGCCAGGCCACGATCGCCAGCAGAACCCCCACGGCTGTGGCCACGCCCCACCAGCCGTCGGCGGGGCCAGCCTGGAGTTGGGCCACGAGGGCCGTGTGCGTCATGAAAGCCACCTCAAACACGCGGTCGCAGGCCAGAACGCCCAGCACAAGCAGCGGTTTCTCCACGTGCTGCGGAGCATACCAGCCTCCCCCCCTGCGACGCAGTAGTTCCCGCGAGCATTTTTGCGGTTTCGCCTGCGAGGAGGCCGCGTGTAGTATCCCACGTGCTGGATGTCTTTTCCCGTCGACAGGAGGGGTGTTATCGAGAGAGCCGCTCCGCACATCGTGGTCTGGACGCACGCCGTCGACGTGGGCGGCGATCTTGTTGCTGCGCTCCAGACGCATCCCGTAGCGGTATCGGAAGTTCGTGGCGTTGGCGAAGCCCGACGGGCTGCCAGTGGCCCACCGGCAATGCTGGTGGTGCTGGTCGGTCTGTCCGAGACCGACCAGCGAATCGATCTGGCGGGCGAGCTGTTTCCCGGCGTTGCGGTTTTAGGCATCACCGACGGTGCGACCGCCGAGCAGCCGCGGTCTCGGCCGCGGCAGCGGCTGCCGTTGCCGCAGATGGAGGTGGTCTCGGCGGAGCAGTCGCTTGAGCTGCTCTGCTGGCATGTCGTTGCGGCGGTGAGCCGGATTCCGCTCTACCGCGACGCCCCCACGCGTCACCTTGGGCCGCTGCTCATCGACCTGAATCGACAGGGAACGATTGACGAGGCCTGCGAGCTTCGCGAGCGGTGGTTCTTTCCGGGGGCCCAGCCGCGTCCGGGAGGCTCGCTGCTGCCATTGCTTGAGGCGACCGACCGGGCCTCCTTTGCCAGCCATCTTGCTCGAGCTGTGGTGGGGGAGCCTGCTTTTTTTTCGGTGCGGCTGCTCGATGCGCTCGGCTTGCCGCACGTCATGTATGCGAGCCTCAACGCAACCGGGCCTGAGCAGATCTCGCTGATTCTTCAGCCATTGATCGATGCGGCTCCTATCGTCGGCCATCGCCTTGGCACCCGCGATCCCGACACCGGCCTGATTGATCGCTGGGAGCTGTGGCGTCGCATGGAAGCTGACGAGGGGAGGGGCGGCACCGCGTTTGTGCTCCACGCTGTGCTCGACACGTTTGCAGCGAGCACCGCAGGGCTCGGCTTTCAGCAGCTCGACGAGGTCTTTGCCCGGGTGGCGTCTGCCATTGCCAGCCTGTTTCCCTGGCCCGCTCTGCCGAGTCGGCTGTCGGGGGGGGCGTTTCTGATGCTTGTCAATGACATGCCGGCATCGCGGGTGCTGGTGAAGGTCGAGCGACTTCTTCGCCTGGTGCAAGACATGAAAGGCGGGGCGATCAACGACTCGGTCCCCATCAGCCTTTCGGTGGGCATTGCTCGGGTGACCGCAGGCGATCATGACCTCGCCGTTCGGCTGGCAGAAACCGCGGCGCGGGAGGCCCAAGCCGCTGGAGGCAACCGGATGGTTCAAGCAGGTCCGCAGACCTTAATCCGCTCCCGCCTCGGAGATCTCTCGGCAAGCCTCGATCTCGATGCCTGGGAAGTGTGGGTGCAGCCGGTGGTGCGTTCGACGGATCGCCAGCCTGAGTTTCATGAAGCGCTGGCGAGATTTGGAACGGGGACGTCCCCCAAGGTTTCTCGCAGCGACTTCTTCACCACCGGCCAGCTGGCGGGCATGCTGGCGCGTTTCGACCAGCTGATGATTGCCAGATCGCTTGCTCTCGTGGCTGCTGTGCCAGGCCTGCACCTGTCGGTGAATGTCACCCGTGAAACCTTTCAGCTGGACGCGTTTCCAGACCTCTACTTTAAGGCTCTCGAGCAGGCGAAGGTGGGTGAGGAACGGGTGATTGTGGAAATCAGTCCGGCATGCCTCACGCTTTCCCCAAAGGTGGTCGTGCCGCGTTTGGAGCGGCTTGCGGCCGCTGGCGTTGCTGTGGCCCTCGACGATTTTGGCAGCGGCGTCTGCTCGCTTTCGCATCTGACGGACTTTCCGATCGCCATCGTCAAGCTCGACGGGATCGTGACAGCCTACGCAGCAGACGACCCCCTGCAGCGAAACTTCATCCGAACAGTTGTGAATCTCGGGCGGGCTCGCGGGATGCGGACCGCCGCTGAATACACGCGGACCGACGAGCAGCTGCAGCAGCTGGTGGTGGACGGCGTCACGCTGTTTCAAGGCGAACTCTTCGGCATGCCACGGCCCGCGGCAGACTTGCTTGCTTCCTCCAGCGTTGACTCTCCACCGACTCGTCCGACATGAGCCAACTCTTACGGATTGCGGCGCGGTGGGGCGGCCTTGTGTCGCTGGTGGTCGCGGTGTCGGCATTGGCCGCACCTTTCGAAGAGGGCCTTGAGGCCGAGAAGCAGCTGCGGCTCTACGAGGCCCGCGACCACTTTCGCCAGTCGCTCCGCGACGATCCGGATGCCGATGGCGTTGCCGAACACACCGCCTGGTTCTTGTTTCTCAACGGCTTTCATGACGATGAGTGCCGCGAGCTGCTGCGGCGGGCGATGGCCACCGGGCAGGAGCCGGCCGCCATGGAGCGTGCTGCGAGGCAGATCGAACGCGAACTGGGCCTGCGGCCAGCGGCAGGACCTGGCGAACGCCACGAGCAGCAGGCCTTTGATGCCGCGATGCTCGAGAAGGCGGTGTCGGGGACTGTCGCACAGCTCGGCGGCGCCCGTGTTGATGCAGGAGACTTCGCAGGAGGCATTCCGCTGCTTGAGGACGCGCTCGCCGCCGATCCAGACGACGGCCCGCTGGAGCTGCGGCTGGCACGGGCCTTCTACTGGGCACAGCGAACGAATGAGGCCGATCAGGCGTACCGTCGTCTCAACGCTCGGTATCCACGTCGGCCGGCACTGCTCCTCGAACACGCCCAGGTGGCAGCGAGCCTGGACATGCTCGAGCGGGCGCGAGGGCTGCTGATTGCCGCAGAAAGGCTGCGGCCGGGGGATGCCCGCATTCTGCTAGAACGAGCCCGCATCGAAGCGCGACTGGTGAATCGGCAGGCCGCCCTCGATGCGGTTGGCCGAATGGCCCGCTCCGACCGAGCGAAACCGCTTGCAGCCTTGGCGGTAGGCCGGGCCGAGCACTACCGCGGCCAGTTTGGGCCGGCCCGGGAGGCCTATGCTGCAGCGCTCGCTGCCGCCCCGTTTCTCGAAGAGGCAGCCCATGGGCTCGTGGAGGTGCGGCTGCGACGCGGTGAGCTGGGGGAGGCTGCGGATGTCTTGGCTGCGTGGCTTCCTCGTGAGCGGAGCCTCGACTGGAGGCCGCGAACGGACCTGTTCGAAGAACTGACCGACCCACGCCTTCACGGACAGTTTGCCACCTACTCCAACTCGCTTGGCTACTTTGAGTCGGACTTTGGGCTGGCTGCCGCGGCGCATCCCACGCCCGAACTGATGATCCGGCCCGCCCTGATCAACTCCATCGTCACGCAGTCGGGCTTTTCCAGCATCGATCGGCAAGGCGGAATGTTCGACGTCGCGTCGCGTCCCTCCGAGACGTTTGCGTCGAGCCTGCGAGTTGGCGTGAACGGCTACACCAACGACTGGGTCACACCGATTGGCGGCCTGACGGCGGAGGTCTTCCCGGTTCACTGGATCGACATCGGCGGCGGTGCGGAATACTTCAACCTGATCGACTTCCAGCCACCCTTTGGCGTCGGCATCTACGACATCGTGACCACGATCGGTGCCGTGGGAGAAAAGATCTCAAGCACCCAGGGGAGCGTGTTTGTGCGGCTGCGGCCCTGGACCGGTGTGACGGTTTACGGCCGGTCGCGGGTGGCGTCTTTCTCTGATGGCAACGTCTTTCATGACGACCTCGTCGATGTGGCCTACGAGATGCCGCCCGGGCCGCTTCGCACGCGGGCGAGCTGGACCTACTACTACTTGACGCTGCGCGACGAAGCGCCGCTCTTCCAGCAGACGCCGGGCGGCCCGGTGACTTCGGCGTATTACTCGCCGGCGGCCCTGAATGTCAGCACTTGGAACCTCGAACTCTCCGGCCGCCCACGCGACCGGTTCGAGCTTGGCTGGGAGGGGCACCTCTACCACATCATCGAAAACAGTGGGCTTGGCGTTGGGGTGTTTCTCT
>CALCGM010000588.1 GCA_937900985.1 uncultured Planctomycetaceae bacterium
GCAACAGGCCGGGGGTGGTGGTGAGGCGTCGACACGCGGCAAAGGCACGGCGGGCTTCGGAGGCGGCCTGCTCGTCGGCGGCAGCGCGGGCGTAGGCGGCAAGTGCGATCGCCATGAAGGCCTCGCTGAAGGCATACCGCCGCTTCCGCAGCGGCTGGCCCTCGCGGCTGACCTGAAAAAACAGCTGCCCGTCAGCGTCGACGCAGTGCTGCCGGAGGAAGTCGATGCCGTGCCTTGACCAGGCGAGCCAGTCCGGGCGTGGCTCAACCGTCGCGTGGAGTGTGGCGAGGAGCCAGGCCATGCGGCCCTGGGCCCAGACACTCTTGTCGGTGTCGATCAGGCTGCCGTCGCGATCGAAGAAGCTGAAAAACCCGCCGTGCTGCTCGTCGACACACCTGGGAAACCAAAACGGAAGCGTGTCATTGAGGAGCGTGTCACGATAAAAGGCGGCCAGCGTGGCCTGCTCGTCGCTGGTCATGCAGGGATCTCCTGCGGAGGCTCGCGGGAGGGCTCGTTCAGCGGCTCGCCCAGGGTGTAGATCGTCAGCCCCTGGATGGCGTGCTGCGGTGCCGGCAGCAGCAGGCTGGCGGCGTAGCCTGTCAGAAACGAAGCCGCCACGCCTACCGCGGCATAGAGCAGCAGGTGGGTGTCTGTGAACTGCTGCACGGCGGAGAGCACGGCTGCTCCCACGATCGCGCCCACCATGGCCCCTGTCGCATGGGCCCGCGTGGTGAAAATCCCCAGGCAGAAGAGGCCGCACATCGAGCCGCCGAGCAGGCCGAGGATGGTCATAAACTGATCCCACAGCGATTTGATATCGGCGGAGGCAAAGAGCAACGCGAGCCACACGCCGAGGCCGCCAAAGAGCACTGTCAGCCCCCGGCCAAGCCAGAGGTAAGTCGGCTCCTGCCAGCGGCTGGCGAAGGGCCGCACGAAGTCGGTGACCACGGCCGTCGACATGCTGTTCATGCTCGTGGAGATCGTTGACTGGGCGGCCGCGAAGATGCCCGCCACCACCAGCCCCGACAGTCCGGCCGGCAGCTCGCGGGCGATAAACAGCGGAAAGATCGCATCGGTCTTAAACGCTGGATCGAGCCGCTCGGGATGTTCGGCGTAAAACACAAAGAGCGCCGTGCCCACGCCGAAGAAGAGCAGCGAGGCGGGCACGACCGCGATCGCGTTGGTCCAGATCGCTCGGCGGGCACGGGCGATGTCGGAAACCGCCATATACCGCTGCACGACCGCCATGTCGGAGCTGTAGGGCACAAGCGCCTGGGCCAGCCCGCCAAGCACCACAACCCAGATCGCGGTGGTGCTGAAACTCGTCGGCGAGAAGTCGACATTGAGCATGTGCAGTTTCTGATCGGCTTGGGCAACATTTATCACCCCCGCAAACCCGCCGTCGACCTGCATCAGAATCAAGGCCAGGCTCGCCACCGCTCCGCCGAGGAGCACGAGGCTCTGCACCGTGTCGGTCCAGACCACCGCTTCGAGGCCGCCGAGGGCGCAGTAGAGGATGCTCAGGAGCCCCATCAGCAGGATGCTCTGCTCTTCCGAGAGCGGCGTGATCACCGCCAGCGCCAGGGCGGAGAGAGAGAGCACCACCGCCATGCGGCCGACCTGAAAGAGCACAAACGAACCGCTGGCAAACAGCCGCACGAATCGATGAAACCGCTTCTCCAGGTATTCATACGCGCTCGTGGCGTCGATCTTGCGGAAGAACGGAAGAAACATGCCCACCACCAGTGGCGTGATCACCACCACCATCATGTTGACAGGAAAATACACCCAGTCGGTGGCGTAGGCCTTGGCCGGAATCGCCATGAAGGTGATCGAGCTGAGCATGGTGGCAAAGATGCTCAGGCCGGCAACGATCCAGGGGATCCGCTGGCCGCCGCGAAAGAAGTCATTGGTGTTTTTGTTGCGGAGTGAGAACAAGCCCCCCACGGCAACCATCGCCAGCAGGTAGAGCCCAAGCACCGCAGCGTCGAGCCCGCCAAAGCGGCTCTCCTCCGGCTTCAGCCGCAGGCTCCACACCGCAGGCGTCCGCACGCGAGGGCGGATCTCGCCGGTGGGCAGGATGATCGGGTCGAGCAGCGGGTCGGGGCCGAGCCTGACGGCGGTGGTTGTCACGGGAGCGGCAGGCATGCCGGCCACCGGCGTCCAGGTGTCGGTAATGGTGTGGTAGGCCAGGGCTTCGGCGGGAAACCCCGGGTGGTCGTCCCGCAGGATGTCGGCCTTGCCAAACAGGCTGCCGTCGTCGCCGCCGAGCACGAGCAGATGGCTCTGCCCGAGCGCGACGCCCGTTCCCGCCATCACGCAGCGAGGCAGATCAGCCCGTTGCCGCCAGCCACGGGTGGTGTTTTGCAGATGCCGCGCGGGGCAGAACTCGTAGACGTCGCGGAGCAGCTCAATCTCGCCCTCCTTGCTCTCCCGGCGACCGCTGATCAGATAGACGCACGCGGCCTCCCCGTTGTGCTGGGCCGCCATGATGCCGAAGCCTCGCGCCGGGCCGGGCCAGGCGGGCAGCTCCTGCCAGGCCCAGTGGCTAGCGTCGTCACCGCTGAGGTCGAGCGACCAGAATCGGGGCGTCGCATCGGCGAGGGAGGACGACGGCGTGCCGGCAGCGACATACACCGTGTCGCCGATCGCGGCGGCGGATCCGTAGGCCGATGGCTGCGGCAAGGGCGGCAAGGGGCGGTGCTCAACCTGCTGCTGCTCGTCGTTCCAGGTCAGCAGGAAGGCGTCGGCAAACGCCGTCGTCGCATCATTGCCACCCGCGCAGACGATGCCCTTGGAGGTGGAGACCGACACCCCATAGCCAAGCGGCCGCTCCAGCTGGCCTCCGGCGAGCCACCGCGGACCAGCTTCCTGGCCGCTGGCGAGCAGCACCCAGATGGCGTCGTGCCAGACCTTGTCGGCTTCCCACACCGGCGGAGCAAAGTTGGCCCCGCCCGCCACGATCACCGCATCGCCATCCACACCCACAAACGGCCCTGCCACCCCGAGAGGATCGGGAAGCGGCGGCAGGGCGTCGCTCGTCAGCTCGATCGCCCAGGCCTGGCCGCATCCGCACAGCAGCACCGCCAACAACGTTCGCCAGGTCGTCATCTCCTCAGCCCCTTCCGGCAGCTCCCGCTCCCAGGCCGGCGGCCAGGAGGTCACGATGCAGGTCGGCGATCTCGCTGGGCGTCATCTGGGGAAGCGGCAGCCGCGTCGGCCCGCAGTCGGGGCCCACCAGCCTCATCGTCGCCTTCAAGCCACTGATGCCGTGCTGCTTCACAATCCTGCGGGTGATCGCCGTGAGCCGCTGCTGCTGCTGCCGGGCGTCGTCGAGCCGACCTGCGTCGAAGGCGGCCAGCATCTCCAGCGAGCCAGGGGCCATAAAGTTGTAGGTGCTGCCCACGCCGCCATCGCAGCCGGCTGCCCAGGCGGCCAGCAGCATCTCATCCACGCCAAAGAGCGTTTGAAACCGCCCCTCCTGCAGGGCCCGGCAGCGGATGAGCATGTCGAGCTGCGTGTGGCTGAACTTGATCCCCTCCAGGGTGGGAATCCGCTCGGCGGCGGCGGCCATGATGTCAGCGGCATCAAAGCCCAGGCCGCTGAGCTGCGGGATGTGGTAGTAGTAAAACGGGGTGTGTGGAGCCGCAGCGGCGATCTCGGCGACGGTTGCCGCGAGGGTGCTCGTGCTGGCGATGCCGTAGTACGACGGCGGCACGGCGCTGATCGCATCCGCACCGACCTCCTCGGCATGCCGGGCAAGCGCCCTGGCCTCCTCAACCGCGTTGTGGCCCACCTGCACGACCACCGGAATCCGTCCAGCGGCCGCCTCGACAAAAGCGACGGCGACCCGCTTCCGCTCCTCGGTCGTCATCGACGGCCCCTCGCCGGTGCTGCCACAGACGTAGAGCCCCGTGACTCCATCCGCGATCAGCCGCTCCACCATCGGCACAATCGGCCCGCAGTCCACCTCGCCAGAGGCGGTCATCGGCGTAAACGTGGCCGCAATCAGCCCGCTAAGTTGTGTCACAGAGTCTCCCCACGAAGCGTTGTTCCTGTGCAGAGAATACCGCAAACCCGCCCACGGCTCCGCGGGGGCCGGGGCGGATTGAACGGGACGGGTCCGCGGGGGCCGAAGGCGAATTGAACGGGACGGGTCCGCGGGGGCCAAAGGCCCCTCGGCGATGCCGAGGCCGCTCCGCGGCCCGTGGACCCGTCCCGCTTGCGTGGGTGGTGAGCGTCCGGAGGGGCAGCCCCGGGCTCACCCCCAGCGGCCCGCCGTCAACTCTCCGGTATGCTGAACCGCAGGCGCATCGGGAGTGACGCCACCAACCCAGCCGCGAGCCACACATGGCCCCGTCAGACCCCGTCCACGCACACCCCGCCCCACGGCTGCGGGTTGGCGACTCCGTTCTCGACGTGATCGGCCACACGCCCCTGGTGCGGCTCCGTCGCTTCGGCTGCGGCATTGAGCCGCGGCTGTTTGCCAAGCTTGAGTCGACCAACCCCAGCGGAAGCATGAAAGACCGGGCGGCCGTGAGGATGATCGAGGAGGCGGAGACGGCTCACCGCCTGCGGCCCGGCAGCACACTCATCGTGGCCACTTCCGGCAACATGGGCCTGGCGATGGCGATGGTCTGTGCGGTGAAGGGCTTTCGCCTGATCTGCGTGGTCGATCCGAAGATCTCGCCGGTGACGGAGCGGAGCCTGCGGCTCTACGGGGCGACGGTGGTCAAGGTGTATCAGCGAGACCAGACCGGCGGCTATCACCTGACCCGGCTGGACCGCATCGCAAGCCTCAAGGCAGAGCATCCCGGTGCGGTCTATCTCGACCAATACGACAGCCCCGCCAACGTGGCCGCCCACCAGGAAGCGACCGGGCCCGAGATCCTCGAGGCTCTCGAAGGCCGGGTGCGAGCGGTGGCGTTGTGTGCCGGCACGGGCGGCAGCTCGATGGGAGTGGCGAGGTTCTTCCGGGAGCACTCACCGCAGACCGACATCTGGCTGGTCGACGAGTTTGGCTCGCTGGCGCTGCCTGGCAACCACGGGGCGGCGGCCCGGCATCTCAACGGGATGGGCACGAGTATGCCGCCAGCCAACTACGATCCTGCCACATTTGCCGACGTGATCGACCACGTTGCCTATGTGCGTGCGGCGGAGGCGATTCGAGCCGCGGTTGATCTCGCCCGCAGCGAGGGGATTCTGGCCGGCGGAACCGGCGGGGCGGTGCTGCATGTGCTCCGCGACAGGGCCGCAGCCGCCTACGGCCCCGACGACAACCTGGTGGCCGTCTTGCCCGATCATGGCAGCCGCTACAGCGACACGCAGTTTGAGAAGGAGTGGCTGTCGGTGCGAGGAATCGATGTGCCTGAGCTGTTTACTGATTCGCATTCCGAGACCACGCCATGACGCTCCTGCTGACGCACCGCGACCTACTCACCTGCGGTGCTGCCGATCTCGACCTCGTGGCCGCGGCGCTCGAGGAGATGTTTCGCATCCACGCCGCCGGGCAGTTCACCGCCCCGCCGAGCAGTTTTCTCAAACGGCCCGAGCGGCCGCATGTGGCCGACCGCTTCATCGGCCTGTCGGCCCACCTCGGCGGCAGCTTCGACGTGGAGGGCATCAAGTGGATCGGCAGTGCGCATGAAAACCCCAGCCGAGGGCTGCCGCGGGCCAACGCGGTGATCGTGCTCAACGATCCCGACACGCGGCTGCCGCTGGCGATCATGGAGGGCGGGCTGATCTCCGCCCTGCGAACGGCCGTCGTGCAGGGGCTCGCGGCACGGCGGCTTGCACGGCCGAATGCCGCAACCGTGGGCGTCGTGGGGGCTGGCCGCATTTCGGCCCTCACACTGCACGTGCTGCACAGCTGGTTTCCGTCGCTCACAGCCACCCGCTGCTTCGACCTCGATCCGCAGCGGGCCGATCGCTTTGCCGAGCATATGCAGACGCTCGGTGTGTGCGTGGAGGTGACCGACCGCTACGAAGACGCCCTCACCGATGCCGACATCGCCCTGGCCGCCACCACCGCCAAGGAGGCCTATGTCGCCCCGGAGTGCTTTCGCGAGGGCTCGCTGTTTCTCAATGTCTCGCTGATGGACCCAACCTTCGCCTTCGTGCAGCGGGCCGACAAGATCGTGGTCGACGACTGGGAGCAGTGCATCCACTCCGACCGGGTGCTCGCCCGCATGCACCGCGAAGGCCTGCTCGACCGGCAGCAGGTGCATGCCGAGTTTGGGGAGATCGTCGCCGGCAGCCGGCCGGGCCGGGAGCGCGACGATGAGCGAATCTTCTTCAACCCCTTTGGCCTAGCGATCGAAGACCTCGCCGTCGCCACGGCCCTCTTCCGACGGGCCACCGAGCTCGGCATCGGCCAGCAGGTCAGCCTCGTCGACGACGAGTGGGATGTGCTGTTGTGAGAAACGTCTCCCTCCCCGCACCGTCGGCTGTCGGTGGCTGAAACGAGCGACACGGCTCCCCCTCCAACAACAAGGTCTACCTGCTGCGATGAACATTCCATTGCCCCCCTCCCAACCGTGGAAAGTCGGCCAACGCCCCCTGCAGGCCTCGCCCCGCGTGTGTTCGGCAAGGCTGCGGCTGCTCGCGCTCGTCTTCTCGGCAGCGGTGCTCGGCCAGCCGGCAGCCACGGTCGCCGACGAGGCCTGGCTGCTCCCCACCCCCGCGGGCGTTGCGTGCCGCGCCGTGGGCAACCGCGTCGAGTTTGACATGCTCGCACCGCCAGCAGAGCCGGGCCTCACATTCCCGCGGCTCAACAACGTGGTGCTCCAGGTGTCGTGGGAGCCGCGTGAGGAGCCGCTGCACGCTGCTGAAGCAGTGGCACCGCTTGAGCACTCGGCGTATCGGCCGCCGCAGCTCGTGCCCGCCGAGCGGCTGCTCTCGCTCTCCCAGACGCCGCAGACCTGGACGATCGGCCTCCCCAACGCAATCACCTACCCCGCCCGGATCGTGCTCGAACTCGCCTCCGCCCCGCTCTTTGCGCCGCAGGGGCACGTCTGCACCGCTGCCAGCGACGGCTCGATCACCCTCCCGGCACGGCATGCTCTGGTCGACGGGGAGAAGCTGCAGTTTGAGCCGCTGCCCCACAAAAACACCGTGGGCTACTGGGTGAACGAGGCCGACACGGCGGAGTGGTTTTTCAGCACGGAGACGGCCGGGACCTGGGATGTTCACGTGCTGCAGGGGTGCGGGCGTGGACAGGGAGGCAGCAGAGTTCGCTTTACGATCGGGGAGGCGACGCTTGCGTATGACGTGGCCGAGACGGGTCACTTCCAAAACTTCCGCTGGCAGCACGCGGGCACGGTCGAGCTGCCGCCAGGGGAGCGGCATGTGCTTGAGGTTGCGTGCCTTGAGAAGCAGCGGGCTGCGGTGATGGATATCCGGCAGATCCGGCTGGTGCCCAAGAGCCGGCCGCGGGCAACGCCGCTGACGATCAGCGACACGGAGCCCGACGTGCTGCTGCCACCGCTGACATCGGCGGCGGCGGCTGCCGGCCGGCGGGTCATCATGCGTCTGCCCGAGCCGCCGTCGCAGCACGTCTACCACACAGTGAGCCTGCCGACAGACTGGCGGCCCGACGGACGGTTTCCCGTGCTGGCTGAGTGGGCGGGGAACGGACCGTTTCGCTCGGCAGCCGGCGACACCAACTCCGGCCGGGTGGAAGACGCCGCCCTCGCCCAGGGCCTGGCGGGAACTGACGGCGCGATCGTACTGGGGCTGCCCTACCTCGACGGTGCCGGCCACCACAACGTCTCGATGTGGTGGGGAACGCCACCAACGCACGATGCGGCAGCCACGCTGGCCTACGCAAAGGCTGCCATCCGCGACGTCTGCAAGCGGTGGGGTGGCGATACAGAGCGGGTTGTGCTCGTCGGCTTCTCGCGAGGCGCAATCGCCTGCAACGCCCTGGGCCTGGCCGACGACGAGATCGCCGGACTCTGGCAGGCGGCGGTCTGCTTCAGCCACTACGACGGCCTCCGAGCCTGGCCTTTTGAAGGAAGTTCGGCGGCGGCCGCCCGCACGCGGCTGGGGCGGCTGCACGGCAAACCGCAGCTGATCATGGCCGAGTCCGTCGGTGAGCCAGGAGCCGCATCCCCTGCCCTTGCCGCCACGCGGACCTTTCTCAGTGAGGCCGGCGTCGAGGGCGAGTTCCGCTTCCGCGAGACCGGTTTCCTCAATCACGACGACGACTGGGCCCTCCGTCCCGGGCCTGCCAGGCGGGAGGCGCGTCGCTGGCTGAGCGAGGTGCTCCGGCAGCCGCCCCGGGAGGAATCCCTATAGCCGCTGGAGAGCCGCAACAACAGCAGCTGTGTAGAGTGGGAGGTGTGTGAAAAACGAAACCACCGCAGGCTCTCACAAGCTTGTTCCACCGCTGCGACACCAGGATGAGCGATGTTTGTAATGTTCCGACGAGCGCTCGCGAAGGTGTACGACCAGCTTCTCACGTCGTCAAATCAACGGCGGCTCGAGCGACTGGCTGTTGGAACGGCGGCGCTCGGATTTGTCGGCCACCTGATCGCGATTGCTGTGCTGCGTGCCCTCCCAGATCTCCCAGAGACGGTGCTCATCGGTCTCGACCGCAGCCTGCTGCACGCCATCTACACCCCGTTTAGCGTGATCCTTTTTTATGAAGTCGTGCTGCTGGTCTTCTCGCTTGCGAACTCCCACTCAGAGGAGATCTCAAAGCAATACCAGATTATCTCATTGATCGTTGTGCGGCGGGTCTTTAAAGACATCGGCAGTTTCGGCGACATTGAAAACTGGCTGGCCGAGACAGACGCTGTAGTGGCCGTGCTGCGTGATATGGGGGGCGCAGCGGCAATGTTTTTCCTGGTAACCGTTTTCGCGACGCTGAGAAAGGCTGCGCCTCGGCTGCCGATTGAGCGTGACCTCAACAGCTTCATCGAACTCAAAAAAGCGGTCGCTGTGCTGCTGCTCCCGGTGCTGATCATCTTCGCAGCGATGAATGTATTGAGTTGGTTGCGGCTGCTGCCCGACGGGTTTCCCGGAGTGCCTGATCACGGGGGAAATGTCGACCTCTTTTTCTTCCCCCTGTTCTACGAGTTTATGATCTTCACGGACGTGTTCCTGCTGATCGTATCGCTCGCCTACTACGACAAATATGAATACGTCTTCCGAAACGCAGGCTTTGTGATTTCGACAGTGTTGCTGCGTGTTTCTCTTTCCACACCAAAACCGTACGACCTCGCCTTGGCGTTGATGGCGATGGCCTATGGGGTGCTGATCTTGGCGATATTTACATTTTTCGCTCGCACACTCCACCAAACAGCGAAAAACGCGGCCTCAGAAAGCACCGCCCCAGAGGAGCAGTGATTTCCGATGCACAACTCGCTCGCCTACACGCCGAGCAAGGCCAGCAGCCAGTGCGGCTGAGGAGAAAGAGGAACCCGCCACCCTCCAGGAACGACAAGCTGGATCGAGATCTGTCTTCCACGTAGGAAGCGAGTCGCTTCACGAAACTGCGGGCTACAGCGAAGCAACCCTCGTAACGATGCGAAAGAGTGCAGTCTCAGCACAACTCCTTCGGATTCATTCACCGAGATATCGACCGGCAGGCCATCGAGCGTACCCGTGAGGCTGCCGGCCATCACGAGTTTGGGGAGTTGGACAGATCCCGAGTGCGGACTTTGAGCGTGCCGCTCAGAATCCACTCAGCGTGCTGCGGTGCAGGGCCCGTGTCACTGGGAATCTTGATGTGCAGATCGGAAAACTCATAGGTGATCTCTGCCTGCCGACCGGTGAGTCGATCATAGAGGCCGATCGCGAGATCGGGCCACGAAATGGGCTGATCAGACATGCCGCTCAACCTTTCTCAAAAGAAAAATGTGAAAACGCGACGCCAGCCGTCCGCCTTCTGCTCACAACGTAGCGTTCCCCGCGGATCTTGTCTGTGTTTTTCTTTCTCACATACAGCTGCCAGTCAGGCAGTGTCGATGCTTCTCGGGTAAAGTGGGTGGGGTTGCGGCCAGCCGCGTGGGGCCCCCAGTTTTTCGAGCGTGAGAGGCATCGCATGGTGAAACGACTGCCTGGTGCGGTGATTGGAAGCCTGTTGCCTGGGCTGCTGCTGTGCATAACTGCGGCAGCAGTTTCCAGCGAACCCCAGCCACAACGTGTCCGCGATGGGCTGGTCGCCTTCTATGACTTCTCCGAGGCCGACGGCACCGTCATCCGGGATCGTTCCGGCGTGGAGCCATCGCTTGATCTGGTGATCGAGCGGCCGGAAAGCGTTCGCTGGCTCGGCACTGGCCTCCAAGTGGAGGCTTCAGCGGTGATCCTCTCCGCTGAGCCCGCAGAGCGGATTGTCGATGCGATCAAGCGTTCGCAAGGGCTCACCATCGAAGCCTGGGTGACCCCAGCGAGCGGCGAGCAGAGCGGCCCGGCCCGCATCGTCTCGCTCTCGAAAAACCCCAGCGAACGAAATGTCACCCTCGGCCAAGACCGGGATGCCTACGACGTTCGCCTGCGGGCAGAGTCGACCGATCGCAACGGCAATCCTTCCACGGCGAGCCGCAGAAACGTGGTGGTGCCGCAGCTGACGCACGTGGCCTTCACCCGCACCGCCGACGGAACGACGCAGCTCTTCGTGGATGGGGAGCAGGCAGGTGCGGGACAGACGACCGGCAGCCTGGCGAGCTGGGATGCCTCGCATCGGCTGAGCCTGGCCAACGAAGTCACGGGCGATCGGCCATTTCTCGGCACGCTGCACCTGGCTGCGATCTACGACCGGCCGCTGTCGCCCGAGGATGTGCAGCAGAACTTCGCCGCAGGGTCTGTCGCCCTCAACCCTCCCCCAACACCGGCTCAGCGCAACGCCCTCGCCTTCCGCGAACAGATCGCGCCGCTCTTCGCCAGGCACTGCATCGAGTGCCACGATCCGGCCATTCGCAAGGGAGGGCTCGACCTCTCCCGCGGCACCGCGGCCCTGCAAGGCGGCGACAGCGGCGTGCTGCTCACACCAGGCAGCGCTGCCGCGAGCCTGTTGTGGGAACGGGTTGCCCACGACGAGATGCCCGAAGACCGGGCCCCGCTCTCACCGGGCGAAAAGTCCGCGTTGCGTGAGTGGATCGACGGCGGGGCGGCCTGGCCGACCGACGTGATTGATCCGGTGATCTACCGCCACAGCAACCGAGCCGGTGAGGTCTGGGTGCAGCGGCTCACGGTTGCGGAATACATCGCCACCGTGAAGGCTGCCGTGGGCGTTGAGATCGCTGCGGAGGCTCGCGAACGGCTGCCAGCGGACCTGCGTGCCGATGGCTTCAGCAACACCGCCTACAACCTGGGCGTCGATCTCAAGCATGTGGAGGCTCTTAGTCAGCTGGCGGAGATGATCGTCGACCGGATGGATGTGCTGGCCTTTGCGGCGAGGTTTTCCAAGAGCCAGAGCCTCTCCACCGACGACACGATGCGACAGCACGTGGCGAAGATGGGAATGTGGCTACTGCGTGGGCCGCTCGACGATCGAGAGATCAATGCCTACTGCGGCATCGCCACCACTGTCTCGAGCGCCGGCGGCGACTTCGAACAGGCGATGCGGTTCATTCTCGAGGCGATGCTCCAGTCGCCGCGGTTTGTCTACCGGATCGAAAACCATCGCGGCAGCGGGGAGCCCCGGCATCTCAGCCAGTTCGAGCTGGCATCGCGGCTGAGCTACATCCTCTGGGGCGGGCCGCCCGACGAGCAGCTCCTTGAGGCCGCCGAGCGCAACGAGCTGCGAGGTCAGGCAGCACTCGAAGCCGAGGTGGCACGGATGCTCAAGGATCCGCGGGCGGTCGAGCGGTCGCTGCAGTTTGTCGAGGAGTGGCTGCACCTCGATCGGCTGGCCCATCTGCAGCCCGATGCCCGCCGGTTTCCGCAGTGGAACGCCTCGCTCGCCGCCGACATGCGGGAGGAGACGCGGCGGTTCTTCAAGGAAATCGTCTGGAGCGACAGCAGGCCGCTGGCGGATCTGATCAATGCGCCGGTGACCTTTGCCACGCCACAGCTGGCAGCCCACTACGGGCTTGTGCCGGCGGGAGAGGGTTTTCAGCGATACCAGCTCCCCGTCGACTCAGGCCGTCGCGGCCTCCTCTCACACGGCAGCGTGCTGACAATTGGTGGCGACGATGCCTCGATGGTTTCGCGGGGGCTGTTTGTGCTCCACGACCTGCTGCGGGGCACGGTCAATGCCCCACCCCCATGCGTCAACACCACGCCACCGCCCACCAAGGCCGGGCTGACGCAGCGAGGGATTGCCGAGGTTCGCATCGCCAACCAGCAGTGTGGCGTGTGCCATGCCCGTTTTGAGCCGTTGGCCTTCGGCCTGGAGAAGTTCGACGGCATCGGGGCCCTCCAGAGCCACGACGAGCATGGCAACCCCCTCCGCGACGACGGCGTGGTCCTCTTCCCCGGTGAGGCGGAGCCGGTGGCCTACGGGTCGTCGGTCGAGCTGATGAATCTCTTGGCGGCAAGCGAGCGGGTGCAGACGAGTCTGACCTGGAAGGTGGCCCAGTTTGCCCTCGGCCGGCCCCTCGTCGCGGCCGATGCAGAAACGCTCAACGACGTGCATCGCGTGGCGCAGGAAAACGGCGGCACCTATACCAGCCTGATGACAGCGATCGTCCTCAGCGACCTCGTGCAAAAAACGGCAACGGAGACAGCGGAATGAAGAGTCGGGCAGTTTCTCGGCGGCCTGTTTCTCGCAGGACCATGCTTCGCGGGCTCGGCACCGTCACGATTGGCCTGCCGTTTCTTGAGGAGATGCAGCTTTCCCGTGCCGCGGCCGCCGAGGCCGTGGCGGTGCCGGTTCGTGCCTTCAACGTCTTTTTTGGGCTCGGCATTCCCGCGCCACTGCAGCAGGAGGGGTTTGCCGGCGTGCTCGAGCCGCTTGCGCCGCTGGGCGAGAAGCTTCTTGTAATGCGTGGCGTCGACCATGTCAGGGCCGATGAGAAGGGTATCAATGCCCACTACGACGGCGCGGCAGCGGCCTTCACCGCCGCACCGCCGGAGGGTGAGGCCAAGGCTGGCGGCGCGTCGATCGACCAGATGGTGCGGCGGCAGTGGTATCCCGGCGGGCTGCCGCCGGGCATGGTTCCCACGCTCGTCGGGGGAACCTTCTTCCGGCGGAGTCGGGTCTGCCGCTACGTGCACAGCTTCAACCCCGACGGCACCGTGGCGGCCACGATGCAGGAAAAGCCGCGAGATCTCTTCGAACGTGTCTTCGGCACCGTGGCAACAGCCGGCGATGCTGCCGACGAAAGCGAGCAGCGGCTTCGCCGCAGTGTGCTCGATGCGGTCGTTGACGAATACAGGTTTTTCACCGGTGCCAACTCACCGCTCGGCGCCACCTCGAAGGCCCGTGTCAGCGAGCATCTCGAACGCATCCGCGAGTATGAGCAACGGGCCTTTGCCCTCAAGGGGAAGGTGCCGGGGGCGCCTGAGGTTCCCGCGAGTTCGCGGCTGCTCCACGGCGGCGCCGCCGACCCGGGCGGTGAAGGCATCGACATCACGCTCGACGAGCTGACGGCCGAGTGGCGGTTGATGGCCGAGCTCTACGCCTTGGCGATCACGACCGACCGCACGCGGTTTGGCTCCCTTACGTTCCTGGCTGCCGGCGAGCGGATCCGCCTCACGGGCGACTACACCTATGCGGGCCGCACGGTCTTTGCCTTCGACGACGCCGGGCAACGGAAGCGTTCTGGCTCAGGCGGCTGCAGCCATGAATGGTGGCACGACTTCGATGAGAAGAAGTCCAACGAGCAGCTGCGGGCCCACGCCCATCTCAAGATGCGGGAGGTGGCCTACTTCCTCAGTCTGCTCGACACGCCCGACGCCCTCGACCCCAACGGGAAGACGATTCTCGACAACGCGTTGATCACGGTCTCGACCGAGTCCGGAGACGGCCGACACAACGACGTGAAGCGAGAGCTCTCTGGCGTGTTTCACGCGATCACAGGAGCAGGCGGCCGCTTCAAGACCGGGCAGCTGCTCGATGTGCAGGCCGAGGGCCTCGACGTCTACAACACGATGCTCGCCACGATGGGCGTGACCCAACGGCTCGGCCCAGGCAACCGGCCTTTCACACCCGCGGAATCGATCATCGCCTAGCCGTCCGTGGAAAGAACCATTGAGAGCCTTTTTCCACTCAAGAGACGTCCTAAAAAGCCGAGGTCGTTGGAGGTCGCCGGCACCGCATCCTTCGGCGGCAGACCTGATCCGCAGTCTGCTCACCGCCTTCGGTTTGAGGTTCCGGGCGGTCGCTCAACCCAGCCGCCGCTCCTCATCGTGGTCGACAAGGTGGCCCAGCGAAGTGGCTAGACCGCGCCGGCCATCTCCGCAGTCTCAGCGACCACATCGGCCATCGTGGCCACAGCGCGAACGATCTGATCTTCCGAGTGCTCGGCCGTAAGAAAGAACCGGATCCGCGCTGCTGACTCGCGGACCGCCGGGAAGAGAATCGGCTGGGCATTGATGCCCCTCTCCAGCAGCAGTTGTGAGGCACGAATCGCCCGCGCCGAGCTGCCAACGATCACGGGGATCACCGGCGTGTCACCGCTGGGGCCAGTGTCGAGGCCGGCGTCGATGGCCAGTTTCAAGAACAGCTCCGACCGCTCACGGAGCACCGTGACTCGCCAGGGCTCTCGACAGATCACCCGCAGGCCTTCCAGAGCCGCTGCCGCGTTGGGGGGTGAGCAGGCAGTTGAAAAAACAAATGCTGGTGTCGTGTAGCCGAGGTAGTGAATCAGGCGGTCACTTCCCGCCAGATAGCCTCCGCCTGCTCCGAGGGCTTTGCTGATCGTGCCCATCCAGAGATCACCGAGCGCGGGGTCGATGCCGAAGAAGTCGCAGATACCTCGCCCCTCCGGCCCCATCGTGCCGACCGAATGTGCTTCATCCACGTAGAGCAGCGCATCGTGCCGCTGCTTGACATCGATAAAGGCCGGCAAGTCGGGATAATCCCCATCCATGCTGTACACGCCCTCAATCGCAACGACCACCCGACGGTAGTTCGGCCGGAGGTCGCGGAGGAGGGCGTCGAGCTGGCGGTAATCGTTGTGCCGAAACGAACGCTTCGCGGCCGCAGATGCAACAGCGCCTTGCACCATGCTGTTGTGGGCCAGTGCGTCGTAGAGAATCAGGTCTTCTTTTCCAAACAGATGGCCGAACACCGAGGCATTCGTTCCATAGCCACAGGGAAACACCACGGCTCGCTCGGTGCGGAGAAATGCCGCCAGCTCGGCATCGAGCTGATCGTGAATGGTGGTGTTGCCGCCAACCATCCGGCTTGCCGAAGCACTGCAGCCAAAACGATCGATTGCCTCCTTGGCCGCCCGCTTGACGGCGGCATGCCCAGCGAGACCGAGGTAGTCAAAGCTCGTGAAACTCACCGTGTCTGTGCCGTTGATCCGAGCGGTGCGGCCTTGAACAGACTCATTAGCCCGCAAGAACGGGTTGACAAGCCCTCCTGCCCGAAGGCCCTCGAGACGATCCTCGAAAGCAGTGCATTCAGGAAAGCGTTCCCTATCGACCGGCTGGGGCTGAGCCACAACCGCTCGATCGCCCGCATCAAACATGCAGGCGGTCACGCACTCGATCAGATCGCCGCAGGTGACGACGTTGGCGAACCACTCCTCACGAAACCGCATCTCATAGCGGCCCTCGAGGCAATGGATGGCATCGAGAAATCGTGCGGCGTCGATGCCGCATGAGGCCAGCGATGCGTCTCTGGAAAGGCGACGGTTGCTCATGGAGGGTCGTGCGCGGTCCAGCTCCTCGAAGACAACACGGGTGATCATCGCTTCAGTCGCCGCCGCGGGTGATCCACGATCGATCACGCCCGATATTCCTGCCATCGCATTCACCATGACTGGCTTCCTCCGTTCCACACCGCGTGCGGGCCACAAGGGAGGATAGCCCGTTGAGTGGCACCCACTCAACCACTTTCCGGCTGATGCCTGCCTCGTGAGCCGAGGGAATCAGAGGCTGTGGATGGAGTCCTCTGGAGCCTTGACACTTTGTACACCAGTCACGTCCACCAAAGATTGAGGAAAGAAAGGCGTCTTCGGGAGAAAAAATTAATTTTTTTCCCGGCGTTCAAGCCAACCACCGTGCACGAAACAGCCGGTGCATGCACGAAAAGCGTCCCACGGACAAACACAGATAGTGTAGAAAAGTATCGTTCCGTCGTACTGCCTCTGCTAAAAAATCATTCGAAAGCGATTGTCACTATGCCATCGATCCGCCGGTTTGTGCTTGCCATCCTCATCGCCTCGTTGGGCGTCGCCGCAAGCGCCGGCCGGGTGGCTGCAGAGGAGCCGAACGGCTCAGGCCAGCCCTCCAATCAGATCGGACTGGTGCACGACCACGATCCGGTGAAGTATGCCGGGCACGTGCTCTACTTCGTCGAAGGCAAACTCGTGGGGCACGACAGGCTCACGCAGACCTGGTCGATCGTCCCCCGCGAGGAGGCGGAGTTTGAGCATGCCTTCAAGATCGAGACCCATGCGATCCATTCCGACGCCG